>JAISEW010000087.1 GCA_031263945.1 Gracilibacteraceae bacterium
ATAAGTTCCCTCACCCAAATGGGTGATAAAAATAAAAAATCCCAAAATTATCATCATTTTTGGTAATTGCGCCTGAAACGTGACCGCGTATAATAATAAAAAGCTGCCCGTTTAGGCGGACTTGCGCCGGCGCATGGGCTGGCGGCAGGCACAACATGAGTTCAAAAATCGCGGAGGGATCATTCACAGGAGAAGCTGCCGGAAACAGGTCTCCGCTAAGGAAGCGCTGATCGATTACAGGTGACGGCGATCAATTACAGTAATGACGGCGATCAATAAGCAGCGCTTCCATAAAGCCGCTGATCATCAAGAGCGGCTCCCTCCCCGCCTATACGGGCTACATATGTTTTTCACACCCGGGAAACGGAATTGACTTCCTTGATGCGCCGGATGCGCCCGAGCAAAAAACTCAGGTGATCGACGCTGCGGGTCTCGATTTTCAAGTGGATATGGGCCGTGCCGTCGCGTTCAGCCTGAGCGTTCAGGTTCAGCACATGGGTCTTGGTTTCCATCAGCGAATTCAGCACGTCCGTCACGAGCGCGGGGCGATCCGCGGCCAGAATATCCACGTTGACCGGATACACGGCGTCTTCCGTTTCCAGTTTTGCCGTCCACTCCACTTCGATCAGCCGCTCGGCTTCGCCTCTTTTTTTCAAAGCGGCGATCTCCGGGCACACCGTCTTATGCACGGAAACCCCGCGCCCGCGCGTGATATAGCCGATCACGCCGTCGCCGGGCAGGGGGTTGCAGCAATGCGAAAAACGCACGCCGATATTGGCCATGCCTTTGACGCGCACCTGCTGGGAATGGGCGCCGCTTCCCGCCGTCCGGCCCGGCAGAAAAACGAACGGCCGCTCGTCGTCTTCTTCTTTGATGATATCGTCTTTCAGGCGGAGCAACGCCCGGCGGAAGGTGATCGCCCCGTCCCCGAGCGCGGCGTACAGATCATCCAGACTGTTCAGGCGAAACAGGCGCGCGAGCTCCAGCATATTCTCTTTTTTCAGCTCTTTGGCCGTGTCCATGCCCATTTTGCGGGCTTCCCGCTCCAAACCGTCCTTGCCGCGCGCGATGTTTTCCTCGCGTTTTTCCTTGCGAAACCACTGGCGGATGCGGTTTTTGGCCTGCGAGGTCTTGACCTTGCACACCCAGTCGCGGCTGGGGCCCGTCGGCGTCTTGGACGTGATGATCTCCACGATGTCGCCGTTTTGCAGCGTTGACTCCAGCGGCACGATGCGCCCGTTGACTTTCGCCCCGATGCAGTTATGGCCGACATCGGAATGAACGCGGTAAGCGAAATCGATCAGGCAGGAATCGGCCGGCAGCTCCAGCACATCGCCTTTTGGCGTAAAAGCGAACACCGTGTCGTCAAACAGGTCCACCTTGAGCGATTCCAAAAACTCGCCCGCGTCGCGCGAGTCATGCTGCCATTCCAGCAATTGGCGCAGCCAGGACAGTTTTTGCTCAAAATCCGCCTCCGCCCTGCGCCCTTCTTTATATTTCCAATGGGCCGCCACGCCGTACACCGCCGTATGGTGCATTTCCCAGGTGCGGATCTGTATTTCAAACGGCTCGCCGTGTTTGCCGGCCAGAATGGTGTGCAGCGACTGGTACATATTGGGTTTGGGCATGGCGATATAATCTTTGAACTTGCCGGGGATCGGCTTCCAGAGGATATGGACGACCCCCAGGGCGCCGTAGCAGTCGTTTACCGTATCAACGATGACGCGGATGGCCGCCAGGTCAAAAATCTCACTCAGCCCTTTTTCCTGCGCCTGCATTTTACGGTAAATACTGTACAGATGCTTCGCCCGGCCGGAAAGCTCGGCCTTGATGCCCACTTCGAACAGGCGCTTGGTCAAAAGGTCGATCACTTCCGCTATCTGCGCGTCCCGCGATTCCTTCACGTTTTCCACCGTCCGCGACAATTCGGCGAAAGCCTCCGGGTTCAGATAGCGAAAAGAAAGATCTTCCAATTCTGACTTTATACGGTAAATGCCGAGGCGGTTGGCCAGCGGCGCGTAAATGTCCATCGTCTCTTTCGCGATCTCCCGCTGCTTGTCTTCCCGCTGATACTGCAAAGTGCGCATATTGTGCAGGCGGTCGGCCAGTTTGATGATGATGACCCGGATGTCCTTGGCCATGGCGAGAAACATCTTGCGCAGATTTTCCACCTGCGCCTCTTCTTTATCCCGGAAAGCGATTTTCCCGAGCTTGGTGACGCCGTCCACGATCTGCGCCACCTCGGGGCCGAAATTCTGGCGTATGTCCTCCAGGGTTTTTTCCGTATCTTCCGCCACGTCATGCAAAAAAGCGGCCATGATGGAAACGTCGTCCATTTCCATGTCGCACAGTATCGCGGCCACGGCCATGGGGTGCTGGATGTATTCCTCCCCGGAATTGCGGAGCTGCCCGCAGTGGGCTTTTTCCGCGAACTGATAAGCTTTTTCGATGGCGGAGAGATCATGACTGTCGTTTATAGCCAGTATTTTTTGCCGCAGCTCGGCAAAATTCATGGGGAAACCTCCTGGAACGGGATTGCGGGTGATAGATGAGTGATGTGATGAGTTTTATTTTACACTTATCGCGCCCGTTTGTAAAGAGAGGGTCCCCAATCGCCCCGCGTCCCGCGAGGAACAGGGATTGATTTTGGATTCCGGGACAAGCCCGGAATGACGGGAGGGATTGATTTTGGATTCCGGGACAAGCCCGGAATGACGGGGGAGGAGCGGTAAAGTATCCGTTTTTTTTGCTATTGGAATTGAAACGCTGGGGCGCGCATGGTATAATCGTTACAGTTTCAGCGACCCCTTCCACTCTCCACTCTCCACTCTCTTGGAGGTTAGGGCGATGAGCAAACAAGCGGACATGACGCCGGAGCAATCGTTCTTCGCGGTGTTCTGTATCGAGGCTCTGGCCGACGAGCTGCACACGACGGGCGACAAGGTCTACAAGATGCTCACGGAAGGCAGCGACATCCTCGACGCCTACCTCGTGCCGCGCTATGACGTTTTGCATACACAGGGGCGCGACTGGATCGTCGATGATTTGAAAAGACTGATGGCCAAAGAGGGCTTGATTCCATGATCCTCTATCACGGCTCATACAAGGCGATTGAAAAACCCGATCTGGCGTTCTCGCGCAAACTGGTGGATTTTGGCCCTGGTTTCTACGTCACGCCGCTCAGGGAACAGGCCGTCAGCTGGACTGCCCGCTTCAAGCAGGAGGGCAAGCCCGCCGTCGTGTCGCTCTACGGTTTTCTGCAAAGACCTGTTGAGGAGATCCTGCCGGACAATATCAAAATTCTCGAATTTGATTCCCATTCCATGGAGTGGCTGAATTTTATCACGGCCTGCAGGCTTGGCCAGCCCGTGGATGAAAAATGGGATTTTGTCATGGGCGGCGTGGCGAACGACAAGGTGTTCGACACTCTGCAGCTGTATTTCGACGGGCTTTTGCCCGCGGCGGAAGCGATACGCCGCTTGCGCTACAACAAGCCGAATTACCAATACTGTTTTAAAAATCAATGGCTTATCGACAATTATCTGAAATTCATCGAAGCGGAGGAACTGTGATGATCGCGAACCGTTTGTTGGTCGGACACAAATGTGACGGTGTCATCAAGGCGTTTGCCGAGCTGGAAAACATCCCTCTGCGCCAGGCGTTTGACATATTTTACCAATCGGTGCTGTATACCGAGATCGTGGGCGGCATATCCGATATGCACTGCCGCAGCGACGGGTATCTCGCCGAGGAATTGCGGCTGGAAATAAATCAGGCGCCGCCTCTTTCGACGCGGGGCAGCACGCAGGTGAGCAAGAGCAGCAGGAAAGAAACCGCCGTCACTACGATCATCGCGGACGGGAGGCCATACGCGTCCCCGATAACGCCTATGCCGGGCGCGAATAAGCCGCCGACGGAAACCGTGACGCCATAGGACATGCCCGAGGCGAAGCCGAGCCTGGACGAGAGAAAACGCTGGCCCAGCGCCACCATGGTGCTGTAGCCGAGATTGATGCCGATCGCCAGTAAAGAAACGAGGGCGATCACCAGAAACACACTCTTGGAAAGGGCGAAAAGCAAAAGCGACGGACAGAGAACGACGGCAGAGATGATTATTATTTTCATAAAACCGAATCTGTCGGCGAGACGTCCTCCCAGCAAGGTGGCGACGGCCCCCACCGCCGAAAAAACCACAAGCGCGGCGCTGCCGTAAAACTCCGTCTGCGCCAGGGCGATCACGCAGAACAAAGGGATGAAAGTGGTTAAAGAGTAATAAACCACCGAGCGCAAACTCAATAAAACCACGACGAGCGAAAACGCGCCCCACCGGTCGCGGTCACGCTGAACAGCGCTTTGTCCGGCAAGTTTGGCGGTAAATGATTTCAGTTTTCCGTTTTGGGCCAATATTATCCCCGCCGCGGCGACCGCGGGCACCAGCAAAACGGCCGTGCCCTTCATGCCCAGTCCCAAGAGCGCCGTCGTGGTGATAATAGGCCCGACCGCGAACCCGATATTGCCGCCGACCGCGAAAACGCTCATGCCCGCTCCTTTGTTTTCGCCGGCCGCGAGATTGGAGATCCTGCCGCCCTCCGGGTGAAAAAGGGCCACTCCCGTGCCGCTGACCAGCGCCGCCGCGAAGATCAGCCAGTAATCGTCAAGAAATCCGACGACCGCCAGCCCGCCCCCGGCCAAAAAAATGCCCAGACTCATGAACCAGGGGCAGGAGACCCGGTCGCCCAGATACCCGAACAGCGGCTGGATCACCGCGGATACGAGATTGGCGGCAAAAACCAGACCGGCGGCCATGGCATAGCTGAAACCGTAATTGAGGACCAAAAAGGGCAGCAGCGCCGGAAGCGCGCCCTGGTTGAGGTCGGCGCAAATATGCCCGAACATCGTGAGATAGCTGTACTTGCTGATTTTCATTCGCTCCCCTGTACACTGTAATTTGAACACTGCCAAAAAATCCCTGATCAAATGCAATCAGGGATTTTTTTCCATTAATTGGTGGGTTTGATTGGACTCGAACCAACGACCCCCACGATGTCAACGTGGTACTCTAACCAGCTGAGCTACAAACCCATAAAAACTTGACGCGAATGTGGTGCCGAAGACCGGAATCGAACCGGTACGGGGTCGCCCCCGCAGGATTTTAAGTCCTGTGCGTCTGCCAATTCCGCCACTTCGGCCGATTGCTGGAGGCGGCACCCAGATTCGAACTGGGGATAAAGGTTTTGCAGACCTCTGCCTTGCCACTTGGCTATGCCGCCGCTGAAACTCTGGTCATCGGCTTGCCTTTTCCCACCGTGGCGCCGGAAGCGGTTGAATCTGGAGCGGGTGACGAGATTCGAACTCGCGACTTTCACCTTGGCAAGGTGACACTCTACCACTGAGTTACACCCGCAAAACAATGGTGCCTCAGGGCAGAATCGAACTGCCGACACGTGGATTTTCAGTCCACTGCTCTACCGACTGAGCTACCGAGGCATTTTAATGGCGACCCCGATCGGACTTGAACCGACGATCTCCTGCGTGACAGGCAGGCATGTTAACCACTACACCACGGGGCCATATTGAATTGGTGGGCGATGACAGGCTCGAACTGCCGACTTCCTGCTTGTAAGGCAGGCGCTCTCCCAACTGAGCTAATCGCCCGTCGTTGAGCGGCAAAGACAAGTATACACAAAAAAAAGTCCGCTGTCAAAACATTTTTGCCTTTTTTTATGGAAAAGCGGCAAAAATTGCGTTCCAATAAATTCCAGCGAATTCGCCCCGGCAGGTTCTATTGGACGCTGCGGATATGCGCGGCCACTTTGACGTCCTCCCGTTTGATATGGTTGACGAGCCAGCCGGCGATGCTGGCGTTTACCTTGCCCACCAGCGTCACGGTCGGGCCTTCCGCCCGCAATTGTTTCGCCAGATCCGCCACGGTGTTTTTGAAGGCGTCATGCAGTTTTTTATGATTGGCAAAATCAGGATATTTATGCTGCTGCTGCAATTTTTCCTCGTCGCCGAAATGTTTTGCCGTATACTGGGAGAGAAAATCCAGCGTCCCGTCCAGCGCGGCCCGGCCCTTCCCGCTGGAACAGGCGGCCAGCAAGTCGTTGATCGCCTTGATCAATTGCTTGTGCTGGGTGTCGATGAGCGGGTGCCCCGTCTCCATGTCTTTGGTCCATTCATAAACGGCAGCCATTTGTATTCCTCCCCCAATTATTAGGTAGTTTATTTAAAGGAAATTGTATCTGAAATGCTATGATTTGTCAATACGGGTGACGCGGCGGGGGTGACAAATTTGTCGCACACCGGGGTTTGATTTCCATATTTAAAAGTGCTACAATGCCTATGAGGATGAGGAAACAAGCATGATTTATTTTACCGCCGATCTGCATTTCGGTCACGCCAATATCATCAGGCACTGCAACCGCCCGTTCCCGTCGGCGGACAAGATGGACGCGGCGCTGATCCGCAACTGGAACACCGCCGTCAAACCCAAAGACGACGTCTATATCCTCGGCGACCTGACGATGGCGCCGGCGGCGGAAGCCCATGATTATCTGCAGCGCCTTAACGGGCGCAAATACCTCATCCGGGGCAACCACGACAAATTCCTGAACGGATTTGAGCCGTTCGCCGCTGATCTCGTTTGGGTCAAAGACTATTTCGTTTTCAAGCATAACGGCGCGAAGTACGTCCTGTTTCATTATCCGATCGCCGAATGGGAAGGGTTTTTCGGGGGCGCGATCCACCTCTACGGCCATGTGCATAATTCCGAACTGTCCGGCCAGCGGTTGGGCAGGCTCTATGGAAAAAACAGCCGGGCGATCAACGTAGGGACCGATCTGCACGGGTTCCGCCCGGTGAGTATCGACGAAATCAACGCATTGGCCGGCGCCGGGAAAACAGAAGAGACATGACCATAGAACTTGAATAATTTTTTTCTAAGCGGTGAAAGGATCCGGGTCTCTCAGTCGTGTACATAGTGGGATAAAAATTTGGAGGCTGTCACCATGCGAAAACTTATACCGGCCATCATTCTATCGCTGTCGCTGGCCTTGTTCGCGGCTCTGCCGGCGGCCCTGCTCGCCCACGGACACGGCGGCGGCCCGG
>JAISEW010000124.1 GCA_031263945.1 Gracilibacteraceae bacterium
GCCGGTCGTTCCATTCACGCCACATTCTTGGAAGAAATGCTGGAGGGTTTTAATCAAGCCTCCGACGAGTCCAAGTTCATCTCCGGCGCCGAATTGTGGATTGACGGCGGGCAGATCGCGAGTTATTGAGAAACACAAATTTCCGGAACTGCCGGCAAACCGATAGGTTAAAAAGTGCCGGCAGTTCCTTCTTTTTCTCTGATTTGCCCGTCGGAGCGGACACGGACTCCCGGAGAATGCCGCTATAAGGATGAACTCACGCCGATATTGGAAGAGTATACTGAATAAAGAGGCGTCGGCTGCGCCATCGCTTATCCCGTCGCGAAAAGACTGCATGAGCAGGGAACAGTGGTCCACACGGTCGTCGGTTTCCGCAACAAGGAGCTGGTCATTCTGGAGGATGAATTCCGCGCCGTCAGCGACCGTTTTCTCCTCATGTCCGACGACGGCAGCGTCGGGGAAAAAGGACTGGTGACCAACGCCCTCGAAAAACTTATCCTGGACGGGGAAGCCTATGATGAAGTCATAGCCATCGGTCCGGTCATTATGATGAAATTCGTGGCGGCGCTCACGAAAAAATATGATCAGAAAACCGTCGTCAGCATGAACCCCATCATGATCGACGGTACGGGGATGTGCGGCGGCTGCCGTCTGCTCGTGGACGGGGAAGTGAAGTTCGCCTGCGTGGACGGCCCGGATTTTGACGGACATCTCGTCGATTACGATCTGCTGATGAAGAGAAACGCTATGTACCGCGAACATGAACAGGCGCATCTTTGCCGCCTGACGGGGAAGGAGGCCGCCGCCGTTGGTAAATAAATCTCTGGTCAAAACACCGATCCCTGAACTCCGGCCGGAAGAGCGCGTCGCCAGTTTTTCTGAAGTAGCGCTCGGTTACACGCTCGAACAGGCAAAAGAAGAAGCCGCCCGCTGTCTCAACTGCAAAAAATCACCTTGCGTGGCCGGATGTCCAGTGGGGGTCCAGATACCGGAATTTATCACCAAAATCCAGGAAGGCGACATTGCCGGAGCGGCCGTTATCCTGAAAAGCAAAAATCTGCTGCCCGCCATCTGCGGCCGCGTTTGTCCGCAGGAAACCCAGTGCGAGGCGCTCTGTCTCCGGGGGAAAAAAGGGGAATCCGTCGCCGTCGGCCGGCTGGAGCGTTTTGTGGCCGATCAGACTTTGGACGATCCGCCGCCGGAAAAACCGCCCGCCAACGGCCATAAGGTCGCCGTGGTCGGTTCCGGTCCATCCGGGCTGACCTGCGCGGGAGAGCTGGCCGGCATGGGCTATGCGGTCACGATATTCGAGGCGCTGCATAAAGCCGGCGGCGTACTCGTCTACGGTATTCCCGAATTTCGCCTGCCCAAGGCCATAGTGGCCCGCGAGCTGCAGTCGCTGGAACACCTGGGCGTCGTCATCAGGACCAACAGCATTGTCGGCCGCACATTCACGGTGGACGAGCTGTTCGCGCAGGGGTATGAAGCTGTTTTTATCGGCAGCGGCGCCGGTCTGCCCTCGTTTCTGGGCATACCGGGCGAAGCCTGTAACGGGGTGTATTCGGCCAATGAGTATCTGACGCGGATCAATCTGATGAAAGCGTATGAAAAAGACTCGCGCACGCCGGTGCAGCAGGCGAAAAAAGTCTGCGTCGTCGGCGGAGGCAACGTGGCCATGGACGCGGCGCGCTGCGCGAGGCGCATCGGGGCGGATGTGACTATCGTCTACCGGCGCACGGAAAAAGAATTGCCGGCCCGGTTGGAGGAGATCCATCACGCCAAGGAAGAAGGCATCGTTTTCAAACTGCTGACAAACCCGCTGCGCATCGACTCGGGCGGCGACGGTTGGGTCAAGAGTTTGCGCTGTCAGGAGATGAAGCTGGGCGAGCCGGACGCCTCCGGGCGGGCGCGGCCGATCCCCGTCGAGGGCAGCGAGTTTGATATTGAGACCGAATGTGTCGTCATGGCCATCGGTAATTCCCCCAATCCTTTGATCAGCCGGACGACGGAAGGGTTGGAGGTGAACCGGCACGGCTGCCTGATCCTCGCGGATGAGGACGCCATGCTGACCACGCGCCAGGGGGTATACGCGGGCGGCGACGCCGTGACGGGCGCGGCCACGGTCATTTTGGCCATGGGCGCGGGCAAGACGGCGGCGGGGTCCATCGACGAGTACATTCAAAGCAAAAATGCCTGAATGACCGCTCACCGGTGTCATGGGCGTCTAAACTTTTAAAGAACCGCCGATAAATTGTCGGCGGTTCTTTAAACCCCGGATGGCGGGGGCAATTCGTGCTTTTTTAGACCGCGCGCTGGATATGACCGGAGCGCAAGCATCTGGTGCAGACCCTGATGTGTACGGGCGCGCCGTTGACAATCGCGCGTACCCGCTGCAGATTTGGTCTCCAGACGCGTTTGGTGCGGATATGTGAATGGCTGACATTCATCCCGGCGGTGACTCCCTTGCCGCAAATGGCGCAAACTCTGGACATAAAGACTCATTCCTTTCTGTGGCGTTGTAACAAAATAATATTTTACCAGAAAACGGCCGTAAATGCAACGCCGCG
>JAISEW010000148.1 GCA_031263945.1 Gracilibacteraceae bacterium
CAACTACAGAAAAACCATCCCGAACCACTGTTCAAATCCCGTGCTGAAGGCCAACGCAGCCAGGGCGCGAAAGATCAAGTCAAATGGCTGCGTTATTTCCAAACAGTCCCTTATGTCGCCATGACCGAGCAAAGACGCAATTGCGCCCAAACTGCTCAACGCTCCGCTTGATGGTCTTGCTGTGATTCGGCCTGTATGCTAAAATAGCCTAAGGGAAGCACTGATTAACCGGTGCTTCCTGAGAAATGATTTTGCGGGAAGTGATGCATTTGGAAAATACTGTATTGATGAGCGAGGGCGACATAGATCAGGCTGTGCGCCGGATCGCGCGGGAGATCGTCGTCAGGGGCGGTGTCGACGATGTGGTGTTCGTGGGGATCCGTACGCGAGGAGCCCCGCTCGCGCGGCGCATTCAGGCGGCGGTGGCGGCGGAGACGGGCGCGGAGCTGCCGCTGGGTCTCTTGGATATCAACCTTTATCGCGATGATTTCAGCCGCGTCGGCGCGCAGGCCGAAGTGCGGGAAACCCGCATTCCTTTCGCGGTCGAAGGCAAGCGCGTCGTGCTGGTGGATGATGTTCTCTACACCGGGCGCACGGTTCGCGCCGCGCTGGACGCCATTATCGACCTGGGGCGGCCGCGCAGCATCACCCTTGCCGTCCTGATCGACCGCGGGCACAGAGAATTACCCATTCAGGCGGATTTTACCGGCAAAGTCACGCCGACCGCGGAAGACGACGACGTTTCCGTTTGCCTGCGGGAAACGGACGGCCGTGACGAGGTGCTGCTGAATAAAAAAGGGGGCGGGGCATGAGCTGGCGGCGCAAGGATCTGCTGGACATAGAGACTCTGACGGCCTGCGAAATGCGTCTGATCCTGGACACGGCCGTTTCGATGAAAGAGGTGCTGACGCGGCCGGTGAAAAAACTGCCGACCTTGCGCGGCAAGGCGGTGACGATGCTGTTTTATGAGCCGAGTACCCGCACGCGCGTGTCTTTTGAGACCGCGGCCAAGATCCTCGGCGCGGACACCGCCAGTCTCGCCGTGGCCCAGAGCAGCGTCAGCAAGGGCGAGTCTCTGCTGGACACCGCCAAAACGCTTGTGGCCATGAACGCGGATCTGGTGGTCGTCCGGCACGCCAGCTCCGGCGCTCCGCATTTTCTCGCGCAAAACCTGCCCATAGGCGTTATCAACGCCGGCGACGGACAGCACGCCCATCCGACGCAGGCTTTGCTCGACATATACAGCTTGCGGGAAAAATGGGGCGACGTCGCGGGGCGGAAGGTACTCATCGTCGGCGATATATTACATTCGCGGGTGGCCCGCAGCAATGCGGTCGGTTTGACGAAGCTGGGGGCGGAAGTGGTGCTGGTCGGGCCGCCGACGCTGCTGCCGCCGGAAATGGCCTATTTGGGCGTCAGATCGTCTTACGATTTTGACCGGGAGCTGGCGGGCGCTCACGCCGTGATGGCGCTGCGCCTGCAGTTGGAGCGGCAGCGGAGCGGGCTTTTTCCCTCGCTGCGGGAATATAACCGCTTGTACGGCTTGACGCGGGAGCGGCTGGCTAAGGCCGCGGCGGGCTGTCTGGTGCTGCATCCCGGCCCGGTGAACCGCGGCGTGGAGATCATGAGCGACGTGGCCGACTGCCCGCAATCGGTCATCGAGACGCAGGTGACGAACGGGGTGGCGGTGCGGATGGCTTTGATCTATCTGTTGACGGGCGGAGGAGCGGTAGAAGATGTTGTGGCTTAAAAACGCGCATGTGATCGACCCGGCCCAGGGAATTTCCGGGATCATGGACGTGGCGGTCCAAGGCGGCCGGGTGCTGACGCTGGGGCAAGGTATTGCGGCCGCCGGTTTGCCGGACGGCGGCGAAGCGGAGGTGACGGATTGCGCGGGCAAATACCTTTTTCCCGGGCTGGTGGATGCGCATGTGCATCTCAGGGAACCGGGGCAGGAGGAAAAGGAAGATATTTCCAGCGGCAGCCGCGCGGCGGTGCGGGGCGGAGTGACGTCGCTGATATGTATGGCCAACACCAGCCCGGTGATAGACTCTCAGGCGCTGGTGGCTTTTGTGGCGGAGAGAGGCCGCCGGGCCGCGCTGGCACGGATCTATCCGATGGCGGCCGTGACGAAAGGGATGCGGGGGGAAGAACTGACGGAAATGGCCGAGCTGGCGGCGAGCGGCGCAAAAGGGTTTTCCGACGACGGTCGGGGCATTCAAAACGGAGAAATAATGCGTCTGGCCTTGGAGTACGCTAAATTGACGGGATGTCCCGTCGTCAGCCACTGCGAGGATGAATTTTTAGCCGGCAAAGGCGTGATGCGCCGCGGCCCGGCCAGCGCCGCCCACGGGCTGACCGGCGTGCCGGCGGCGGCCGAGAGCGTTATGGCCGCGCGCGACGTGCTGCTGGCCGGCGAAACCGGCGGACGGCTGCATCTGGCCCATGTTTCGGCCAAAGGGACGCTGGCCGCCTTGCGCGCCGGGAAAGCGGCCGGCTGGGACGTCACGGCGGAAGTGAACCCGCATCACCTTATTCTGACCGATGAAGACGTGCCGCTGACGAACAGCGATTTCAAAGTGAATCCGCCTTTGCCCTCGGCGGAGGACAGAGACGCGCTGCTGGCGGCTCTGGCGGACGGCGCTATCGATATGCTGGCTTCCGATCACGCGCCGCATACCTGGGAGGAAAAAGCCTGTCCTTTTGAGGAGGCGCCTTTTGGGATGGCGGCGCTGGAAACCGCGCTGGCCGCCCTGTGGACTTATCTGGTGCGCCCGGGCAAACTGACGGCGGAACGCCTGATAGACGCCTACGCCCGCCGGCCGGCGGAGCGATTCGCATTGGCAGCGGGGACCCTCAAACCGGGAGCGCCGGCGGATATGGTGCTGTTTGACCCGGACTGGGAAGAGACGGTGACTGCGGAGAGCATGGCTTCCAAATCGGCAAACACGCCTTTTCTGGGACGCAAACTGCGGGGCTATCCGGTAAAAACCTGGGTCGGGGGGCATTTGATTTTTGAGCGGAGGGCCTAACCGCCGATATGATCAGTGCCCATATACGGCCTGAGCGCCTGCGGAACGCGGATCCGCCCGTCTTCGGTCTGGCAGTTTTCTAGGATGGCGGCGACGGTGCGCCCGATGGCCACCCCGCTCCCGTTCAGCGTATGCACGAACTCCGGCTTGTCCTTGGGGCCGCGGCGGAAACGGATATTGGCCCGCCGAGCCTGAAAATCCTCAAAATTACTGCAGGAA
>JAISEW010000170.1 GCA_031263945.1 Gracilibacteraceae bacterium
CTATTTGGAGCAAAGAAAAGACGAAATTAAAGACGAATTAAAAAACGGGAGTAAAAATGAAAAATTATTGATTGAAATAAAAGAAGTAAATGATAGTATAAACTGGCTAAAGAAAATAAACGAACTGAAATTAAAAAATGTCCAAAAATACGAAATAATTGAGTTGCCTGATATGAAAACAGGATGGTCATTTTATAGAATAATGAATGATTGTGAAACTGATGATAGAAATGATTGGATAGAATTAAATATACCTGCAGAAATGTGTATGGGTGATATTCTGATAATAAGCAAACCATAAAATATATGGTAAAAATATCCCCATATGATAATACGTTTCAGGATGCCTTTTCGTGACACGGAAAATAAAAAAATTAAAGGGTGCATGCTCCCTGTTCCGCCCATTTGCGCGGCGCGGGGAAATCGCGGGGGGCGGGGCGATTGGGATGGCTCCCGGCATAAAGCCGGAATGACGGGGCCGCCCCGATATTTTTATTCAACTTGACTTGTTTTCCGGGTTATTCTATAATGAAAAAGACCGCGGCAGTTCTGCCGGCTTGACGTTTTCCGGAGGGCATATTCGATGACCGACAACAAGGCGATAATACTAACGGTTGACGATGATCCGATCATCCTCAACGCGATCATGACGACGCTGTCGCAGGATTATATCGTGCGTCCTTTTACGTCCGGCGAAACAGCGTTAAAATTTTTGGCGAAAAACAGCGCCGATCTGATCCTCCTCGACTATTACATGCCCAACATGACCGGATTTGACGTGCTGCGCTCTTTGCAGGCGGATCAGAGACTGCGGGAGATCCCGGTCATCTTTCTGACGGGTTCCGTGGACAGCGACGACGAAGTGGAGTCTTTGGAGATGGGGGCGATGGACTACCTGCTCAAACCCATCAAGCCGAAATCCCTTCTGACCCGCGTGCGGCTGCAATTGGAACTGCAGCGCCACCGTCACCATCTGGAGGCTCTCGTCAACGAAAAAACCCAGCAGTTGCAGCAAAGCAACCGCAAACTGGCGCAGCGCGATAAGATCACGCTGAATCTGCTGGCCCGCGCCAGCGACATGCGCGATCATGACACGGGCACGCACATATTCCGCACGACCGGCTTCGCCCGCGTTTTGGTGGAAGATCTGCTGGCGCGGCCCAAAGAAGGTTATCAGATCTCCGTCGCCGAGGGGCAGGATATAGTGGAAGCCACGAAACTGCATGATCTGGGAAAAATAGCCATTCCGGACGCCGTATTGCTCAAACCGGGCAAATTGACGCCGGAAGAATTTGAAATCATCAAAATGCACCCCGTCTACGGAGAGGACATGCTGCACGACGCGGTCAAAGAGATGGGGGAGGATTCTTTGCTCCTGACCGCGCGCGATATCGCCTACGGTCATCACGAAAAATGGAACGGCTCCGGTTATCCCCGCGGGATCAGCGGCGCGGAGATCCCTCTCAGCGCGCGCATCGCCGCCATCGCCGACGTTTTCGACGCCCTGACCTCCACGCGCCCCTATAAGGAACCCTTCCCTCCGGC
The DNA here is from genome assembly GCA_031263945.1 of Gracilibacteraceae bacterium. Taxonomy (GTDB): domain Bacteria; phylum Bacillota; class Desulfitobacteriia; order Desulfitobacteriales; family Syntrophobotulaceae; genus JAIRRL01. The sequence continues at coordinate 1,546 of JAISEW010000170.1, forward strand.
CAAAGCTTTTGCCATCATTTACGCCGACAGCGGCGCTCATTTTGATCCCTATCTCGTGGAGATCGTCCGCCGGCATGAGGCGGATTTTGAATCCGTGCTGGGATGCACTGATTAATTTTTCAAACCGAAACGTCAAAACCGGCCGAGCGCAGAGCGGTTACGGCGTCTTCCGCCCCGTCGCCGTTCAGGCGCAGCAGGATCTGCACTTTGCGGTTCGGCAGATGATAAACGGCCATCGACGTGATGTCCAGCCCAAAGCCGAGGATGATCGTGGTTATCTGCTGAAAAACCCCGACGCGGTCCTGCGTCTGCACCACGACCCGCACCCCCGGGCTGTGCGCGCCCATGACGTCGAGAAAGGCGTCCAGCAAGTCGTTTTCCGTTATGATGCCGAGGAGTTTTTCCCCGTCCACGACCGGCAGAGCGCCGATCTTTTGGCGGCGCATGGTGGCGGCCGCGTCCTCGAGCAGAGTGTGCGGCGGGCAGACGACGACTTTTTTCGTGGCCACGCTCGCGACCGTCACCTTGGAAAGCAGTTCGGTCATCTCAAACCGGCTCAGAGTGGTGACCGACGACGGCTGAGCCGTGCGCAGATCGCCGTCCGTCACGATGCCGGTGATCCTGCCGCCCTGAACGACCGGCAGACGGCTGATGTTTTTGCTTTTCATCAAATCCCGGGCCGCCAGGATATTGTCGGCTGGTTTTACCGTGAAAACCTGACTGGTCATAAACTGTTCCACATACATACGGCGTCCTCCCTTCTACCTTCCGCCCAGATAGGCTTTGCTGACCTCGGGGCTGTTCATCAGTTCGCCGGCGCTGCCCGACAGCACTATCCGCCCCGTTTCCAGCACATAGGCTCTGTCGGCCACGGACAAGGCCATGCGGGCGTTCTGCTCCACCAGCAGTATCGTCGTCCCTTCCCGGTTGATAGCGCGGATTATGTCAAAGATCTGCTGCACCAAGATCGGCGCCAGACCCATCGACGGCTCATCCAGAAGTAGCAGCCGGGGCTGCGACATGATGGCCCGGCCGATCGCCAGCATTTGCTGCTCGCCGCCGGACAGCGTCCCCGCCACCTGGGCCCGTCTTTCCCATAATCTGGGAAAAAGCTCGAAGACATGGGCGATATCCGCCTTGATCCCCTGGGCGTCCCGGCGCTGATACGCTCCGAGATCCAGGTTTTCCCGCACGGTCATATTGGCGAAAATACGCCGCCCCTCCGGCACGTGCGACAGTTTCATCCGGACGATATCCGGCGCGCCGGCCGCGGTGAGATCCTTGCCCAAATAGGTCATGGCGCCCTCTTTGGGCCGCAGGAGCCCGGAGATGGTATTGAGGGTCGTGCTTTTGCCGGCGCCGTTGGAGCCGATCAGCGTCACGATCTCCCCCTCGTCCACGCGGAAAGCGATGCCCTTCAGCGCGTGGATCGCGCCATAATAAACATGGACGTTTTCCAATTCCAGCATCACGGCGCCTCCTCGCCCAGATAGGCGTCGATCACGCGCTGATCGCCGCGCACCTCGTCCGGCGTGCCGACGGTGAGCAGCATCCCGTATTCCAGCACATAGACGCGCTCACAGACGCCCATGACCAAAGCCATGTCATGCTCGATCAGGAGGATCGTCAGTTTATATGTTTCCCGCAGCCAGCGGATCAAATCCATCAATTCCCGCGTCTCCTGCGGATTCATGCCGGCCGCCGGCTCGTCCAGCAAAAGAAGTTTTGGTTCCGTCGCCATGGCCCGGGCGATCTCCAGCCGGCGCTGCTGGCCGTAAGGCAGGTTTTTAGCCTGTTCCAAAGCTTTGTCCTCCAATTGGAACACCTTGAGCAGTTCCAGCGCTTTGTCCCCCATGATTTTTTCGTTTTTGAAATGGCCGGGCAGGCGCAGCATCGAACTCAGGGCCGTATGGGTCACATGCTGGTGATAGGCGATTTTTACGTTATCGACGACGCTCAGATCGGCAAAAAGGCGGATATTCTGGAACGTGCGCGCCAGTCCGCGCTGGGCGACTTTATAGGCGGGCAGACCGTTCAGTTTTTGGCCGCGGAAAATGATCGACCCCTCCGTCGGCGCGTAGATACCCGTCAGCAGGTTGAATATCGTGGTTTTGCCGGCGCCGTTCGGCCCGATCAGGCCCACCAGCTCCCCTTCCTCCATTTGCATGGAAAAATTTGCCACGGCTTTCAGACCGCTGAAAGACTGCGACAGGTTTTCTATGCTCAAAAAAAGCTTTTCCTCAGAGGCCATGCGTGACGTCCTCCTTCCCTCCGGCCGCCTTGCGCCGGAAAGGCAGGCGCAGCTCCGTCGTCCCCATGAGACCGTTAGGCCGGAAGATCATCATCACCACGAGCAGAACGGATATTACGATCATGCGCATTTCCGGGAAAGCGGACAGGGCGTTGTTCATAACCGTCATCACGACAGCGCCGAGAATACAGCCCGTGATACTGCCCAGACCGCCGAGGACGACCATGACGAGTATCTCAAACGATTTGAGAAAATTGAAGGAGTTGGGGTGGATCAGGTACATATGATTGGCGTAGATCCCGCCGGCCAGCCCGGCCAGCCCCGCGCCGAGCGCGAAAGCCATGACCTTGTATTTTGTCGTGTTGATGCCCATCGTCTCGGCCGCGATCTCGTTTTCCCGGATGGAGATACAGGCGCGCCCGTGGGATGAATTAACAAAATTGTAAATTAAAACCACAGAAAGCAGCATGAGCCAGAACGCGGTCGTCCAGCCGACGGAATATTTTACCGGCAAACCGGAGGAAGCGCCGAGCGCCTTCGTGTTCAGCAGGACTATGCGCACGATCTCCCCGAAACCGATGGTGGCGATGGCCAGATAATCGCCGCGCAGACGCAAAGTGGGCAGCCCGAGCAGCACCCCGAACGCCGCCGCGACCAAAGCGCCGGCCGCCAGAGTGGCGAGGATGAAGATATAATAGACGGCGCCCCCCGCGGCGGCGCCCAGCGCTTCGGTCAGGGCGGCCGATACCCGCGCCCCGTAGGTACTCGCCAGAAAACCGGCCGCGTAAGCGCCGATGGACATGAAACCGGCGTGCCCGATGGAGAGCTGGCCCGTGAAACCGGTGATGAGGTTGAGACCGAGGGCCATGATGATGTATATGCAGATCTGCACCATGGTCATGAGCATAAAGCGGGAAATAAAGCCCGCATTGGAAAGAACGAGCGTCAGCGCGTAAAAAGCGCCCGCGGCCGCCAGCCAGATGAGATATTTTGTCCAGCGCACGCTTTTCACCTACACTTTCTCGCGGGTGTTCCGCCCCAAAAGGCCCGTCGGCTTCACGATCAGCACGATGATCAAAATGAGGAAAGCGCCGGCGTCCCGCCAGGTGGAGAAGCCGATCGCGCTGACAAAAACCTCCGTCAGGCCCAGCACCAGCCCGCCGAGCATCGCGCCCGGAATGATGCCGATCCCGCCGAGCACGGCGGCGACAAAAGCTTTCAGGCCCGGCATGATCCCCATGAGCGGGCCGATGGTATTGTAATAAACGCCGACCAGCACGCCGGCCGCGGCCGCCAGAGCGGAACCGATGGCGAAGGTGGCGGATATGACGTTGTTGACGTTGATCCCCATGAGAGCGGCGGCGTCTTTATCAAAAGAAACGGCGCGCATGGCCTTGCCAATACGCGTGTATTTGACGATAAGGGTCAGGAGGGTCATGAGGACGACGGTGACGGTGATGATGACGATATCCCCGTATTTGACGATCAGGGGGCCGATGTGGTAGATCGTCTGCGGAAATACCGGCGGGAAAGTGCGCGTCTGCGGCGAGACGATGAACATCATGCCGTATTCCAGGAAAAACGACATGCCGATGGCGGTGATGAGGGCCGCCAACCGGGTAGAGCGGCGCAGAGGTTTATAAGCCACGCGCTCAATCACCACGCCGAGAAGGGAGCAGGCCAGCATGGCGGTCAGCAGGGCCGGCAAAAAAGGCATATGTAACACAGTGACGCAATACCAGCCCACATAGGCGCCCACCATCATGACGTCGCCGTGGGCGAAATTGATGAGCTGGATGATGCCGTACACCATGGTGTAGCCCAAGGCGATCAAAGCATATATGCTGCCGAGCGATATGCCGATCAGCAGCTGCTGCATTATGAATTCAGCTGACATGACTCTCCCCCGCCGTCACTGTTGGCAAGACCGCCTAAGCGCCTGCGGCGCAAGGCGCTCTAGGCCACGCTGCGGTCTCGACTAAGCCGCTAAAGCGGCAGTCTCGTACCTGCATTCCGGCTTTATGCCGGAATCCATCCCCGTCCCCTGTCTCTTGGATTCCGGAACAAGTCCGGAATGACGGCTCTGTAACTATTTTTGCGGGCAAGCCGGCCGCGGCCGGCTTGCCGTCAGTTCAGTCAAATCGGGTCGTTTCGCGCGATCCTTTATTTGGGTTCGACTACCTGCTTGAATTCTTTGACGCCGTCGACGGACTCGAGGATGACCGCCGTCTTGGCCGGGTTATGCGTCGCGGGATCAAATGTCATCGTCCCGGCAATACCTGTAACTTCTCCCAGGTTTTCCAAGGCGGAGCGCAGGGCTTCCGGATCCGTGCCGCCGGCGTTTTTCACCGCTTCGATCAGCATCGTCGCGGATTCATAGCCCAGGACGCTGAACCCGTCGGGCGCCCGGTTGTAGGCCGCCTGATACTCGCTGACAAAATCCTGCAGCGACGGGTCGTCCATGTAAACGAAGTCTACATAGAAGGTATTGTTCATGTTCTCAGCGCCGGCGATGCCCACCATGTCGCCGCTGCCCCAGCCGTCGCCGCCCA
>JAISEW010000191.1 GCA_031263945.1 Gracilibacteraceae bacterium
AGCGGGTGAGTTTCATCGTTTTTCCACTGTTGGAGCAGACTCTGCGCCGCGCCGACGAGATCGTATACGCGATGGAATCCAGGTGCTATTCAGAGCTGAGAACCCGTGCGGTCTTCAAAGCGAATAAGATAGATTGGATTATTCTGGCTATCTGCATATTGATTTTTTTGTTTGTAATTCTGAGTTAAATTAAACTATTATCAGCTCCTTGGGAGCGCCGGTCAGCACTTCCGCCCCCTCCGCCGTTATGAGGACCATGTCTTCGATCCGCACGCCGCCGTACCCGGTCATATAAATCCCCGGCTCCACCGTCACCACCATGCCCTCCTCCAGCAAAGTCCCGTCCTCGGGGCTCAGCGACGGGTGTTCGTGTATCTCCAGTCCTAAAGAGTGCCCGGCCGAGTGGGTAAAATATGCTCCGGACCCGGCCCGCTCGATCACGCTGCGCGCGGCGGCGTCCGCCTCTCTGCCGCTGACCCCGGGCCGGAGAGCGGCAATCCCCGCCAGCTGCGCCGCCAAAACCACGGCGTAGATTTCCCGTTGCCGGGGTTCGGCCCGGCCGACACAGACGGTCCGCGTAAAATCAGTATGATACCCGGCGAAAACGCCGCCGAAATCCATCACCGTCAAATCGCCCGCCGCCAGCGGCTTGTCCGTCGCCGTTCCGTGGGGCATGGCCCCCCGCGCGCCGGAAGCCACAATAAAAGGAAAAGCCGGCCCGGAAGCGCCGTGATCCCGCAAAAAATACTCCAGTCGGCGGGCCAAAGCGCTTTCCGTCACTCCGGCTCCCATCTCGCCCAGGATAAAGCGGAACGCGTCGTCCGTCACGGCGGCGCCGCGGCGTAAGACAGCCAGTTCCACCTCGTCTTTCAACCGGCGCATGACCGCGAATTCGGCGGAAAAACCCCGTTCCCGCGCCTGGGGAAACGCCCGGCGCCACGCGGCGTGCCGGGCGACCGTCATCGCTTCATCCTCAAGGCCCCACACGGCCTCCGGCGGAACGACCGCCGTCATGGCCCCATATATATCCCGCCCGGCGCCGCGGACGGCAAATCCTTCGGCTTCCGCGCCCGCTTGCGCCGTGTAGCGGTCGTCCGTCAGCAGATACCGCTCCCCCGCCGTCACGAGCAAAACTCCCCTGGAACCGGTAAACCCGCTCAAATAATAAACGTTGGCCGCCGATTCCGCCAAAACAACGTCAACGCCGCGTTCCGCCATCCGCGCCCGCAAAAGAGCCAGCCGGCGCTCCCTGTAATTATCCATCGCTCGCCTCCAAAGAATCGATCCGGCTCAGGGCATAAGTCATAGCCAAATAATAGCCGTCGGCGCCCAGCCCGCAGATCTGCCCCAAACAAGCCGGCGCCACCACGGAATGAGCGCGGAAACTTTCCCGCGCCCCGATATTGGATAAATGCACCTCCAGCGCCGGCGTCCCCACACCTTTCACCGCGTCGCGGATGCTGTAGTGCGTATGCGTCCAGGCCCCCGGATTCAAAATCAGAAAATCCCGCGGACCGAGTTCCGCTATCCAGTCCACCATTTCCCCCTCGTGATTCGTTTGCCGGCAATAAACCTCCGCGCCCGCCTCTTGCCCCATCCGGCACAGGCGGCTGTTTATCGACTCCAGCGTGACGCGGCCGTAAATTTCCGGTTCCCGCCGGCCGAGAAGCTGCAGATTGATACCGTGTAACACCGCGATTTTCCCCATGCTCATATCCCTTCTTTAGATGTGTCCCTTATTTTTTTGAAAAAACCCCTGAAAAACTGTAATATCCGCTGTCTATTTTTCATCATAGATATTGGGCGGATAAAACGAAGCCGCTTCTTCGCGCTCGACACGCACCGTCCGCTGCGGGAAAGGAATCTCCACTCCCTCGCGCTCAAACCTCTCTTTCACGCTTTTCAGCAGATCACAGAACATGTCGTACCCCGCCGCCGCGTCCTCGCTCCAAAGCCACGCCCTCAGTTTCACCGCCGAGTCGCCCAGTTCGATCACTCGCACGTCCACGGCCGGCGCTCCGTTTTCCCTTTCCTCATCTGTGCGCGCGTCCAGATAAGCAGGATGGGCCGCCACTTCTTCCCGCAGCATCCTGAGCGCCTCATCCAAATTTGTCCGGTAACTCACGCCCACTTCCAAATATTGGCAGACGCGGCTGCTCATGATGCTGGCGTTTTCGATGATCTCCCCGTTGATAACGTTGTTGGGGACGATGAGCCGCTTATTGTCCAGCGTGCGCAGGACCGTATGCCGCAAAGTTATGTCTTCCACGATCCCCGCCGGCCCACTCATGAAACGTACGCGGTCGCCGATGCGGAACGGCTGGAATATGGAGATGAAGAATCCGCTGACCATATTGGAAAAAGTCGCCTGCGAGGCGAGGCCGATGACTACGGCCACGATCCCGGAACCTGCCGCTATGGAGACCGCCACACTGCGCAGGGCGTCGATCTGGTAAATGATGAGGGCCAGACCGAGCACGTAAACAGCGCCGTTGGCCGCGTGACGGATAAATGTCAGTCTGGTCGCGCCGCTCGCCGTCTTATCCAGCCAGCGCCGGAAAAACTTCCTGCTCACGCGCGAGTACACAAACATCGCGCTCAAAATCAAACAGACGCTGAACACTTTACCCGCCAGCACATGCCAGGGAACCGCTTCCCAAAATTTTTCCATTCCCTTTACCTCACTGCAGCAATAAAATCAAGGAGTGCGCAATGAAAAAAGACCCTATTCCCCACGGAAATATTTACCAGGATATTTTTGACATTTTTCCGGCCGCCATCTTTATCATCGGCAAAAACGCGTCCGACGAACTGAGTTTTATCGACGTCAACCGAGAGGCGGAAAAACAATTTCGCGTGACGCGCCGGCAGTTGATCGGCGCGCCTTTGGGCTCCGCTTTTGGTTTACTGCGGGACATTCCTTTCTGCAATACTTTACTGGCGATGGCCTATGAACCCCAGCAGACAGGGACTGTCTCCCTGCCTCTCACAGACGGTTCTTTCGCCGTCTGCATCCTCAAGAAAAGCGTCGATTAAAGGGCCGCCTCACATCCCGACCGCCCGGCTCATGTTTTTAAAGGCCAGGGCCAGCATGAGCTTGACGCGGTTCAACTGGTTGACGGAACTGGCGCCCGGATCATAATCTATCGGCACGATATTGGCCAGAGGATGCCGCCGCCGCAATTCGCGGATCATGGCTTTGCCGGTGATGTGATTCGGCAGGCAGGCAAAAGGCTGCAAACACACCACATTGGTCACGCCGCTATGGATGAGTTCCAGCATTTCGCCGGTCAAAAACCAGCCCTCGCCCATTTGATGCCCCAGATGCATGACCTTTTCCGTCATGGAAGCCAAGCGATAAATCGTGCCCGGCGGCTGGAAATGACGGCTTTTTTTCAGGGCCGACCGCATGACGCGGCGCATCCATTCCACGCGCATGATGAGATAACGGGCCACCAGTTCCCCTTTGCGCGTGCCTGCCATTTTTTTCCGCCGATAGATCGCTCCGTAGAGACTGTAGAGCAAAAAATCGGTCAGATCCGGCACTACCGCCTCGGCGCCTTCCGCTTCCAGCACATCGACTATGTTATTGTTGGCGTATGGGTGGAATTTGACGAGTATTTCACCCACCACGCCCACCTTGGGTTTCGCGGTTTTGATCCGCTCTATTCGGTCGAAATCAGCGATAATATGGCGAATATTACGAGTATACGACCATTGTGTTTCCTGGGACAGGCCGTTTTTCAGCCTCTCCAGCCAAAGATCCAGCGCCGCCTGCGTCTCCCCGGCCTTTTTCTCATACGGTCTGGTCGCGTAAGTGACGCGCATGAGCAAGTCCCCGTAAATCAGCGCGCGCACGCAGCGCAGGATCAGAGCCTTGCTCAGCTGAAAACCGGGATTGCTTTCTATGCCCTGGGCCGAAAGGGCGATGACCGGGATATGCTCCATGCCGGCGTCACACAGGGCCTTGCGGATAAAACCGACATAATTGCTCGCGCGGCAGCCGCCGCCGGTCTGGGACATGATCACCGCCACCCGGTCCAGGTCGTAGCGGCCGGACAGGAGCGCGGCCATGATCTGACCGACCACGATGACGGAGGGATAACAGGCGTCGTTATGCACATATTTCAGCCCCTCATCCACCACGGAGGCCGACATGTCCGGCAGCACCTCCAGCCGGTAGCCGTCGTCACGCATGGCGGCTTCCAGCAATTCGAACTGCAGCGGCGACATTTGCGGGCATAAAATAGTGTAACTCTCTTTCATGGCCGCCGTAAAAGCCACCCGCGGCGCGGCGTCATAGAGTTTTTTCGGCGCGATCCCCTTGCGTTCCCGCTCTTTCATCGCCGCCAAAAGGGAGCGGACGCGGATGCGCACCGCGCCGAGGTTGTTTATTTCGTCGATTTTCACCAGCGTATAAGTTTTGCGGTAACGCGCCAGTATTTCCTGCACCTGATCGGTCGTCACGGCGTCCAGCCCGCAGCCGAAAGAGTTGAGCTGCACCAATTCCACCTCCGGCCGCGCCGTGGCCACTCCGGCCGCTTCATACAGCCGGGAGTGATATACCCATTGATCCAGCACGCGCAAAGGCCGCTCCAACTCGCCCAGATGGCTGACCGCGTCTTCGGTCAGCACCGCCAGCCCCAGTCCGGTGATCATTTCCGGAATACCGTGATTGACTTCGGGATCCAAATGATACGGCCGTCCGCTTAAAATAACGCCTTTTTGTCCCGTCGCCGCCAGGTAACGCAGGGTCTCCTCGCCTTTGGCCTGAATATCCCGCCGCGACGCCTCCTGTTCCGCGTAAGCCGCGTCGACCGCGCGGGCGATTTCTCCCGCCGGGATCCGCCACGGGCGCAATTCTTCCGTCAGCCGCGTTTTCAGGCGCTCGGGGCTGTGCATCGGCAGAAAAGGATAGAGAAACCTGACATCCCCGTCCCGCAGCTCGTCGATATTGGCGCGCAGCGCCTCCGGGTAGGAAGCGACTACCGGGCAGTTATAGTTATTGTTGGCGCCCTCCCGCTCTTTTATCTCATTGGGCAGGCACGGGTAAAAAATAAACTTGACGCCCCGGCGCAGCAGATCGCGCACATGGCCGTTAGCCAGTTTGGCCGGATAACAGAGGGATTCGGAGGCCACGCTCTCCATGCCGAGCTCAAAGATTTTCTTGGAAGAGCGCGCGGAAAGCACCACCTGAAAACCCAAGCGGTCAAAGAAGGTGAACCAGAAGGGGTAACGCTCATACATATTCAGGCAGCGCGGGATCCCTACCTGTCCCCGCGGCGCGTCAGCGGGGCGGCGGGGGGTGTAAGAAAACAGGCGCCGGTATTTATAGTCAAACAGATTGGGCAGCCCGTTCGCCGCTTCCCCGCCGGAAGCCCCTTTTTCACAGCGGTTGCCCGTAGCAAATTCCCGGCCGTCCGAAAAGACATTGATCGTCAAAAGACAGTTGTTTCCGCAGATCCCACAATGCCGCGTGTGGATACGCGCCCCGAAATCCGCCAGTTCTTCCGGGCCTAAAACCGCGGAAACCCCGCCGGGCAAAGCTCTTTCCCGCGCGAGCAGGGCGGCGCCGAACGCGCCCATGATCCCCGCGATGTCCGGGCGGACGACCTCCCGCCCCGTCAGCAGTTCCAGCGCGCGCAAGACGGCGTCATTCAGGAACGTGCCGCCCTGGACTACTATCTTGTCGCCGATTTGCGCGATATTATGCAGGCGGATAACCTTAAACAGGGCGTTTTTCACGACGGAATAAGCGATGCCCGCCGCGATGTCGCCGATATCCGCGCCTTCTTTTTGCACCTGTTTTATCTTGGAATTCATGAAAACGGTGCATCTCGTGCCCAAATCGGCCGGCGCCGCGGCAAAAAGGCCTTTTTCCACAAAATCCGGCAAGGAGAGGGCCAGCGACTGGGCCAAAGTCTCGATAAACGAGCCGCAGCCGGAAGAACACGCTTCGTTCAGCATGATATTGTTGATGACGTTATCGCTGATCCGCATGGATTTCATGTCCTGACCGCCGATATCCAAAACGAAATCAACGCCGGGCAGAAAATGCTCGGCCCCCTTATGATGGGCCACGGTTTCGATTTCGCCTTCGTCCGCTTTCAGCGCGGCTTTCAGCAGCGCCTCGCCGTAGCCGGTCACCACGGCGCGGCTGACGACCGCCCCGGCGGGCAGAGACGCGTACAGATCCTTCAGGGCTTTGACGACGGAATCAAGGGGGCTGCCGCCGTTGCCGGCGTAATATGAATAAAGCAGACGGCCGCCGTCGTCAACCAGGGCCAGCTTGGTCGTGGTGGAACCGGCGTCAATGCCCAGAAAACACGGCCCGGCCGCCGCGGCCAGATCCCCGCGCTCCGCTTTCCGCGCGGCGTGGCGGGCCTGAAATTCCCCGTACTCCTCCGCCGTGCGGAAAAGCGGCGCCAAATGTTCCGCCGTATGCTCGACCGCGCCGAGACGGGACAAACGCTCGCGCAGTTCCCGCATGGGCCGCGGCGTCTCCCGTCCGGCCGCCAGCGCGGCGCCCATCGCCACAAAAAACTGGCCTTGCTCCGGCGCGATGATGTTTTCCGGGGCCAGACGCAAAGTTTCGATAAACCGGCGCCGCAGTTCCGGCAAAAACGAGAGCGGGCCGCCCAGAAAAGCGACGCTGCCGCGAATCGGTTTGCCGCAGGCCAAACCGGCGATCGTCTGATTGACCACCGCCTGAAATATGGAAGCCGCGATATCTTCCCGCGCCGCCCCTTCATTCAGCAGCGGCTGTATATCCGTTTTCGCGAATACGCCGCAGCGCGACGCTATGGGATAAATCTCCCGGTGAGAAGCCGCCAGTTCGTTCAGGCCGGCGGCATCCGTCCGCAGCAAAATAGCCATCTGGTCTATAAAAGCGCCGGTGCCGCCGGCGCAGGCCCCGTTCATCCTGAGTTCCGGCGCGTCGCCGAAATATGTGATCTTAGCGTCCTCGCCCCCCAGTTCGATCGCCACGTCCGTCTGAGGGATCCAGCGCTCCACCGCTTCGCTGCAGGCTATGACCTCTTGGATAAAAGGCAGATCCATCCGCCGGGCTACAGCCAGGCCGCTTGAACCGGTGATACATAAAACCGCGTCCCCGCCGGGAGCAAAATCATGGATCGCCTCCAACATCTCTCGCGCGGTATGGGCCACATCGGAAAAATGACGCTCATAGCGGCTGAAAACCAAGTCGCCCGTTTCATTGAGCGCCGCGGCTTTTACCGTGGTCGAACCGACGTCAAGCCCGATACGCAATAAGCTCGTCATCTTGTCACCTCTAACTGGTATTATAGCCAAAGGCGACGTAAAAATCAACTCTTTATTAATAAAGATTCTAAAGAGGGTGGCAGAATCCATTCCCACCACCGCACCGCCGCCGTCATTCCGGCTTCATGCCGGAATCCATTCCCTTGTCTTGCGTTTCAGGTCCATAGGGGCGGATGGCAATCCGCCCGTGGTCCCTGCTCCATTTGCGGGGCGCGGTGCAATCGCGGGACGCGGGGCGATTGCGATTGCGTTATTGACGCCTGCGCTATAATGATAAAACGGAAAAATTCAGGCGAAAGGCGGATGGACTAAAATGACAAAAACCATAACAACTTTAGAGGATCAAGTCCAGGCGTATTTGGCGTAT
>JAISEW010000213.1 GCA_031263945.1 Gracilibacteraceae bacterium
TCCCCGGCAAACACCAGCCGCGTTTCCCCGTCCGGCAAGGATTCGGCCTCGTAATACCGCCCCCGTTCCGCCGTCCTGTTCTGATAGAGACGATAAGGGGCCGAGTCGTCGGCGCGGCCGTAAACGGAGACGCAGGCATAGAAGGGATCCAGGCGCAGCGTAACGCTTTGCCCGCCCGGCAGGGCGCGCAGCGCCACCCGCGTGTCCCGCTGGGTGAGACGCGTCAGATTCACGGTCAGCGTCCGCAGGCGCGGCGTCAGATCATACTCATGCGATACCAGCCGGCAGCGCAAAGCGTGACCCCGGACCGGCGTTTGCTCCAGCACCGCCGGTTCCGGCACCGCCGGCCCCAGCTCTACAGCCCCGCCGACCAGAAATCCGTGGGTGTGATCGGTCGCGGCGAGCGGCTGCCAGCCGTCCGCCGTATAAAGCTCCCATTCGATCAGAGCGAAAGGGGGGTCGCCCGCGGCGAACGGGTTGCGCCCGGTTTCCGGCGTCCCGGCGTACAGCAGGAGCGGCCGGGACAGATCGGGCCGGGCGGCCAGAACGCAGACAAAAGCGGCCCCCGCCCGGGGAGGCGCGCCGAAAACCGGGACGGAACTGAAGTTGGCGGAGCGGTCCAACAGACTCGTCACATCCGTATAGGCGCCGCCGTTTTCCAGATAGACCGCGGCCAGCCCCCACGGACGGCAGGTTTCCTCGGTTACGGCCTCAAAGACCACGCCGTTTGCGCTGAACTTGCGGCACGGCGTCAGGCGGATGGGATCCGCGCCGAGGGGCAGGGCCAAAACTTCGGCCGGACGAACCTGCCGCGGCCGGAAGCCCAGGAGGGCCAGCAGTTTTTGCCGCGCCGCGTCTGTCACCGTATTGATCGCGGTCTGCTGCAAATAGTTAAAAGAAGTGAGGTTTTGCAGGATGGTCACACCCGGATCGGAGACGTTGAAATTCGTCCACTCGCCGCTGTAGAGCGGGATCTGCGCTATCGCTTCCTCCAGCAATTCCGCGTAAGTCTTGTCATTCAGGTCGATAGTCTCTAGCATGAAGATCCCCCTCGCTGCGACCGCGCCAGATGGACGGCGTGTTGGCCGCTGACGCCGATCATAAACGGACCGGGCCGGAGCTCCGACAGGCTGCACTCGTGAAAACCGCTGTCGTCGGCGAAACGGGCCGTGGTGACGATATGGCGGATATTGGCCGGAATATGCAGCGAATGCAGCAGCAGGCGTATTTGCATCTCGGTGGGCAGGACGCCGATAGTCCACTGCGCGCCGCCGTCAGCCGTCAACGGGCTGATGAAAGCGCGCAAAGCGTCAGTGATGGCCCGCCGGGCGGTGAAAGCCGCATGTTCGTCGGGGATTTCCGCCAGAGCCGCCACGGATAATTCCACATAAACCGGCTCGGAAATCGACAGCATCTCCCGCGACACCATCGCGTCGCATTTGGCCAGAACGCGTTTTTCCAAACCCTCGCGCAAAGCGGCGAAACCAAGAGCGCCTGTATGGTAATCTTTGGTCAGCACCGCTATATGGATCATCCGGCCGGCCGGCCGCCCGTATTTATCCACACCGGCCAGACAGGCCGCGTCCGCCACGGTGTCTGAATAAAGGCGCGTCTCCCGCAGAAAATCCGCCGCGCTGCGCAGCCGGTTCTGCGAACAGATGATATTCGCGCCTCTGGCCCGCGTCCGCTCCGCGTTTTCCATATCGCTCCCGGCCCAGGTCGCCAGCGGGTTCGTGACGCTGTCAATATGGATGAGCCGGCCCAGCGATTCCGTGACGCTGCCCGGCGGCAAATTGCCCTCCGCGCCGCGGCTGCGCCGCGCGGCCACGGTGAAAGCCTCGTCGGTTCCGGCCCGCGGCGCCGGGACCGTGACCCCGTCGCCGAAAATAACGCGGTTTTGCGTCCGATCGATGCGGTAATGCCGGTCGGCCGGCCCCGAGGCGGCAAAATTTTCCACTTCTTCCCAGCGAACAAAAAACTCACCGATCTCCCCCGCCGTATTGACGGACATCCGCACATCGGCGGGCCGTTCCACCGCCAATCGCCGCATGGCGGCTGAACTGTGCAGTCCGTACTCATTGACGAAAATTTCCGCGGAGACGATACTGCCCGCCGGCAGCGGAAAAGACATGTTCGGCCGCGCGGCGTCGATAAAATATGACTCCGGCGGCATGGTTTCTATATTGAGTACTTCGACCGCGTTGAGGGTTATGCCGCTTAAAAGCGGCTTAAAGGCGTCCGCCGCCTCAAAGGCGTTGTTTTTGTCCGCCAGACGCAGCCAGTAGCGCCGCGCGCCCTCCACCTCCCGCTGAGCCCAGTCCGGCGGCGGAATGAACTGCAAGGTCCCCGGCCCGCTCAAATCGCCTATATTGTCGATCAGATGCAAAGGCTTAAAGCCGGCCGGCGTCGAATAGGCGAAGTCGAGCGAGCTTTTTTGGGAACAGGCGCCGCGCTCGATATCAAAAAGCAGGCTGACCGGCGCGCCGGTAAAACGGCGGTCAAAACCGAGATACAGTTCGCCGCGCCCGTAAGGCGAAGGGGCAAAAGCGGTGAAATTTTCCCGCCGCGTCACGCGATCCGTCAGATCCGTCACAGCGGTCCCGCTTACCCTTTCCAAGCGGTCCGGCGGCTGCCAGCCGCCGGGAAACCGGTATGAAAGTCTCATATCCGTGACCAGCGGCATATTATGCACGCAGGGTTGCAAATAGCAGTTATCCGCCTGCGTGACGCGCAAACGCAGGCAGCGTCCGTTATGCCCCCCGACCGTCAGCGGCTGCCAATCCGGCGGGCAGGAAAAATCAAAGGAAATCTGTCCGGCCTTGCCGCCGGCGAACAGGACGGAGATGTCAAACGAACAAAGCAGCCGCCGCCAGCCGGTGCCGTTAAAATATTCCGCCGTCACCCGCTCCGCCGCCGTATGGGCCGGCTCCAGACTGACAACCGCTGGTCGCCGTTTTATTATTTTCAAATCGCCGTTTTCGCTTTCCGGGGTAAAAGTGACGAGTTTTTCCCGGAAACTCAGATGAAAATCAATGGTGATCACCGCGTTTTGTTTGCTGAAAACGCTGTCGCCGCCGATATAACACTCGTCGTACAGCGAAGCGGCGGGGCCGAAGGGCATGAAAGCGGCCGGATCCATATCATCGGCGTTATGGGTGACAAAAGAAGGGACGGCGTCCCGGCAGGATGAACTGAAGCCGGCGGAAAGGAGTTCCACGCTCTCCCGCACCGGCGCCGCCGCCTCCAAGACGATAGCCGAATACATCACGCCGCCGCGCTCGATCTTGGCCGTATCTTCGTCCGGCGCCAGCGTGACGGAGCCGTCCGGCCCGGCGGCGGCCGCCAGGGGGCGCAACCCGCTCTCGGTGAGGCATGACCAGCGGTAACGGTTCCGGTCACAAAACCGCGTCTCATCCCCGAGACCGCCCGTGTGGAGAAAAGCGGAAATCGCGCCGCCCACCGCCAGATCAAAGAGACTCTTATGATAAAAGACGAGGGCGTTCCGGCTGATATCTTCGCCGCCGGAAGAGTCGAACAGGCGAAAAGGAGCAAACCGTTCCGCGGCGGCGATATCTTCCCCGGCGTCTTCTCCTACGAGCCGCACGCGGTGGGCACCGCCCATGTAAGATATGACGCCGCCGCCCGCGGGAAAAACGCCGATCAGATCCCGCAGTCTGGCGTCGGTGACATGCAGATCCGCAACCGTCTCGAAAATCAGCGGTGTGTCGCTTTCATCCCTGTAACCAAGCAATTTGGTCCCGGCGGGCAGATCGGCGCCGGACACGGTATCGGCCGCGAGCGCTAAGACGATCACCCCGCGCGCCGGCCGCGCCGGCTGCGGCGAAAGAGCCAGCATATTGACAAATTCCGTATGCAATTTGCCGAGTACGCGATTCAGGCGCCGGATATTGCCTTCCATCTGCCCGGCGAAAATCATGGCGATAACGGAGCCGACATCCGGATCCTGTTCGCTGAAATCCCACTCCGACGCATAAGAAGCCGCCAGCGCCTTCATCTGCGCGCGAAGATCCGCCGCGCCGCGCCCGTCGATTTTATACTCGCTCCGCCCCTCGCTCATTCTTCGCCAGCCTCCATGTCGGTTTGCCCCAGATA
>JAISEW010000192.1 GCA_031263945.1 Gracilibacteraceae bacterium
TTCGTCCTTCTCGACAGGATGCGTATGGTATGCCGGATCTCTGAATCCCGCCCGATCACGGGGTCCAGCTTGCCCTCCCGCGCCATGCGCACCAGATCCCGGCCGTACTTGTTCAGCGCGTCGTAGTTGTCCTCCGGATTCTGGCTCGTGACGCGCTGGTTGCCGCGGACGGTGGTCAGCGCCTGCAGAAAGCTCTCCCGCGTGACGCCGTGCTTCCGCAGAATGCGCGCGGTCGGCGTGCCCCTTTCGTCTATGAGCGCCAGATACATATGCTCAACACTGACGAACTCGTCCTTAAAATCCTCCGCGTTCTTCGCCGCCGCGTTCAGCGCCTGATTCAGCCGCCGCGTCGTGTACATATTGTCGCCGGCGCCCTGAACCTTGGGCAGCTTCTCCAGTTCCTCCTGAAGCTCGCCGATTATCTCGCCGGGGTTGACTCCCATGAGCCTGAGCAATTTTGAAATCAAGCCGTCCATCTGCATCAGAAGCGCGATGTGCAAATGCTCGGCGTCGATCTGCTGATGGCCTTCCGATATGGCGATGTTCTGACACTCCATCATGGCCGCCTGCGCGTTTTGCGTGAATTTCTCAAAGTTCATATTGCCTGACTCCCTTCAATATCAATAGTATTTTTTATGCTGATTCGCAATCAAACCGAACGACGCAAAAAAAGCGCAGTCCGGGCTTATAATCATGATACCACAAAATTAGCACTCTAAACAGTAGAGTGCTAAAATTTTTCGTATTTTGCGTTTCTTTTGCTTAACTACTCCATCGCGTAACGCAACTTATCCGCGCGCGTAAACTCGTATTCGCGGATATGCTCCCGCAGCCGGGCCGCCGCCTCCCCGGCCGTCGGCAGATATACGGCGCAGCCCGCGCCCGCGGGGATCAGCGTCCCCGCCGTTTCGGCAATCTCCCATACGGGCCGCGAGGGCGGGAGAATGGAGCAGGCGCGCTCCCCCGTGTCCGCGTCGCGGATATCGTCGCCCATCAGGAAGCGGTCGTCGTCCGACCAGGTATAGTCCCGCCCGAAGCCCGCGTCGTCATACACAGCGAACAATAGCGCCCCCGTCTTCGTGTCGACCGAAAACAGATCATTCTCCGTGCAGATGGTCACGCGGCCGCCGTCGTGTGAAAAACAGGGGTCGGTCACGGCTGTGGAGCCCAGGGGAATCTCGTGCAGACGCTCCCCTGTTTCCGTGTCGATGATCTCCAGCGTCCCCTTTTTCGAGTGGGAAACGGCGGCCAGTCCGCCGTCGTCGCTGATCGCCGCCCGGTGGCCCGACCAGGTCGCTATGGCCGTCTCTCCGGCCGGATAATCGTCCAGCGTGATCACTTCGCCCCCGCCCGCCGCGTCAATGATCTGCAGTTCGTTGTTAAAGATGTACAGCGCCTTTGTCACGTCCTTGTCAAAGAGCAGGACGTAGTCGCTCAGCGGGCCGAGATACCATTCCGCCGCCGGCTTTCCGGTCGCAGTGTCAAAGACCGTGAAGCCGCCCGCGGCGACGCCCGCCGTATAGTGAACGACGGCGAGACGCTCGCCGTCCCGCGACAAGAGGAAGGGCGACGCGGTCTGCCGCCCCGTCTGTCCGCCTATGGCGTACTGCTGCGATACCTCGCCGTCCGGCGTAAAGCCGCGCAGCCGCTTTCCGGTCGCGGCGTCCCACGCTACCGGCACAGCGCCGAAGACGTGTTCGCCGTTAAGGCCTACGACGATTTCGCCGTCCCCGCACAGTAAAAATGATTTTGTGTATTGCGCGCTGTCCTCAAGCGGAACGGGCGCGGCGGCGGGGTTTCTCGCGTCCAGGATCGAGGCGCCTTCGCCGTCGCTATCCGGACGGATGTACCGACCGCCGCCGTCCCGGAAGAACATGTCGGGCGTGGCTTCCTCATCGCGCCCGGCGCCGATTTCGGCCAGTACGGCGGCGCCTGCGCCTGCGATCGTCACGGCGCCGCTCAAAAGTGCCTTCTCGCCGCCGGGCAGCAGGAAACTTCTGGGATAAGCGGCGGCGGCGCCTAGATCGTATTCCAGGGCCGTCTCCCCCGTCTCCGCGTCATAAACGAGCAGGCGGCGTCCGCTTGAACTGACGGTCGACAGCCTGTCTCCGCCTGGGGCGAATGTGATGAAGTATGAATACGGGATCTGCTCAAACGTGAACGCCCGCTCGAACAGCATTTCCTCCCTGTTCAGGTCGAAGACGCCGAAGCCGTGCGGATCCACGGGCAAAACGATCTTCGAGCCGTCGGGGGCGCACAGATACATGGCCAGATCGCTTTCATAAGCGTGGTAATAGTTGTACAGGGCGGTTTCCGCCAGCGTGCTTTCATACACCACGCGGCAGGAGGGGATTTCGAGGACCTGGAGACTGTAAATTTTCGCGTTCTTTTCAGTTTCGAAATCGGTGTAGGGTTCATAGCGATAGCGGGTCAGGATGAGAAAGCGCGAATCGGGCGTGAATAAGGTGTAGCCCTGCTCCACCATACCGTCGCCGCCCGGCAGCACGGTTACCGCTTCCCGCTTCTCGACGTCGAAGACGGCCAGCCCGTTTGCCGTGGCGACAATGAAATACCTGTCGTCAGGCGAGAACAGCGTCTTGGCCGTAGCGTTTTCCGTGGGGGCGTCGAAGATCCTTTCACCGGTTGAAAGATCTACGACGCAGCGGCGCGTACTCTGCGAATCGACGCAGTGATAGCGGCTCAGGCCATAATCGGCAAGCTCCGCGGCGTCGGTGAAGCCGCCTTCGCGCAGCGTCGCGCCGGTATGCGCGTCCAGCAGGACGGGCGCGCCGTTGGGCAGAAACACCTTGTCCCCGGCTTTATTGTAGACCGGGCGTTTCAGCGTCGCTCCGGCGACGCCTCCGTTCTCGAAGGCCGTCACATCCGTCAGAGCGCCCGGATTTTCGTAGAGCAGGCGCAGCGTTTGCGCGTCATACAGCCGTGTGGCGTCGTCGTCGGAGACGGTGAAGGTTCTGCCGTCGGGCGAAGGTACGGCGTCCCCGCCGGAAACCCGCATCAGGAAATGAAGGTCGTCGCCGCCCGCTTGGCCATACGCCGCGCGGTAGAGGGCGTCCGCCGCTTCCTGCGAAACGGGGAGACCGTCCGGCATCGTCTCGAACAGGAGCAGCCCCGCGCCCGCGCGGTTGCCCTGCGCGAGTTCCTCGTCGGCGAAGCGCGCGTAGATTCTGGAACGCTGCGCGAGCAGTTCGTCGTTCTGCCGCGTAATGGTCACGGACTGGAACCAGGCGTAGCCGCCGAAGACGGCAAAAAACACGGCGGCGGAAATACAGACCGCCAGCGCCCGGCGCAAAAACCGCTCCCGCGCGCGCCGCCGCAGATCGTCGAAGTCCACCTTCAGAATAGGAGCCAGCAGGCGCAGTTTTTCCACCCGCAGCCTGCGCAGCGCGCCGTAGAGGCCCGGGGCGCGCACATCGGCCGCCAGGGGTTCCCTCTCCTCCGTCTGGCCGCCGTCCATTTCGACAAAGCGCAGCTGCGGCGGGAAGCTGTCCTCCGGCTCGCCGTCCGCCAGCAGGCAGAGGATGTTGTCGCGCCGCCCGAGCTTTATGAAGTAATCGACCTCGGCCATGCACCACTTTGACTGGAGCAGGTCGGGGGTGCAGACGCAGACGAGCCAATCACTCCGCTCCAGCGCGCCGCGTATGCCGTCGCCCAGGTCGGCCATCAGCGGAAGCTCGTCCTGATCGCGAAACACCTTGCCCATCCGCTTTTTACCCGACTGCCCGGCGATGCGCCCCGGCACGCGGAAGGTCTCAATCTGTCTGTGCAGCGCCTTTGCCAGGGCGGCGTCAAGCGGCTTATGGCGGTAACTGATAAAGGCCTCGTAACGGACTTCCATGACGATTCCCCCTTCCCCGCCTGTTTTTGATTTTACGCGAAGCCAAGCAAGGCGTAAATCACCGGGTTCCACAGGCGCATGAGCGCGTTGAACACGGCGTTCAGAGCGGGATTCATGATGCGGCCGGTGACGCCGAAAAAGATCAGCGCCATGAGTATGGGCATACCGAAATTATACAGGTTGTACCAGATTCTATAGCGTCTCAAGTCGAGTATCTCGGTCAGGATGTTGAAACCGTCCAGCGGCGGCACGGGCAGCAGGTTGAAGATCATGAGCGCCAGATTTATTATGACGATGTAGTATACAATGACGGTTAAACCCTTCATGATATGGGAAGTCCAGACTACAGCCGGATTCCACAGAAACGCGAGAATTCCCGAGAATAGGACCGCGGCGATGAAATTCGTCACGACGCCCGCTATGGAGACGATGAAGCTGCCCAGTCTGACGTTTTTAAAATTCTCCGGCGAGATCATCACGGGCTTGCCCCAGCCGAAGTGAATGATGATCAGCGCGATGAGCCCTATAGGGTCGAAATGCCGCAGCGGATTCAGGCTCACGCGCCCCTGCATGCGCGGCGTGGGATCCCCCAGCATATCCGCGGCCTTGGCGTGGGCGAACTCGTGAATCGTGATGCCTATGATAAGGGCCGGTATCCTCAGCGCGAATTCGGAGATCTGCACCCCCAGATTGTTCAAACTGAAGCCTTCGCCGGTCGCGTATATAGCCATCACCAGCAGCATGACAAGCGAGAGCGGATTTCTCATCAGGTTCTTAATCAAAGCGTTTTCTCCCCGTTCCCG
>JAISEW010000054.1 GCA_031263945.1 Gracilibacteraceae bacterium
GGCCGGGAGCAGCCTGAAGATGGTCGGGGCGCTGAACCTGGTATTAGACGCGCTGAAAGGAGTGCGTTCTCTATGAGTACTGTAAACGTAGACGAAAAACTGGGAGTCAATAAATTTCACGTAGACGAAGGAAACGCGCATATCGTTCTCAAAGACAGTCCCGATCTGGCGGAATATCATAAGCTTTTTTTAGCCTGCCCGGCCGGATTGTATAAAATTGACGACAGCGGCGTATTGCGCTTTGACTATGCCGGCTGCCTGGAGTGCGGCACTTGCCGCGTGCTGTGCGGGAAAACCATTTTGGACAAATGGGAATTTCCAAACGGCGGCATGGGGATCGAATTCCGCTACGGATAATTTAGTTTGCGCGCCCGCCCCGTTCCCTCCAGCCCGGCCACGAGTTCGCCGCCGGGCAGACGCAGATCCGGCGCGATCTCCCGCAGGGGCGTAAGGACAAAAGCCCGTTCCGTCAGAAAAGGGTGCGGTATCGTCAGACTTTCGTCATGCCAAACTATATCGCCCAGCAGCAAAATGTCAATATCTATTTCCCGCGGCCCCCAACGCGGTCCGTCGCGGCGGCGGCCCAGCCGGTCTTCCGCCCTCTGGCATACGGCGAGCAGTTCTCTTGGCGCCAGAGTGGTGGCGACGGCAGCCGCCAGATTATAAAAATCAGCTTGCGGCACGCCGCCCCAAGGCTCGGTGACATAAAACGACGACACCCGGAGCAGGCGTAAACCGGCGCTCCGGTCCAGTTCAGCCAGCGCGCGCCGCAAATGATCCTCCCGCGGCTCGACGTTGGATCCGAGGCTCAAATAACCGGTGATCTCAGACGGCGTCATTCACGGCGCCGTCTTCGCGCACCCGGTAAACTTCCACGGACACGTCCGCGAAAATCTCTTTCAGCGGGGCGCTCGGTTTGTGTACGGTCACGCGCACCGCCGCGCAGTCAAAACCGCCGAGCAGATCAGCGGCGATCTGTTCGGCCAGCGTCTCGATCAGGTTGTACTTGCTTTCCATCACCCGCCATTTGACCGCGCGCGCCACATGGGTATAATTGACCGTCATAGTCAGATCGTCCGCCGGAGCGCGCGTCGCCGCCGGCAAATACAGATCCGCGTCAATAATGAATTTTTGCCCCAATTCCGCTTCCGCCGGGTTGACGCCGTGAAAAGCGTGGAAAGTCAATCCCTTGATATGCAGACAGTCATTGGTCATCTGTTTCTCCTTCGCCGGATCCCCATTCCGGCCGCATGGCGGCGGCCATGTCCAGCGCCCGGCGGTGAGCCGCTACATCGTGTACCCGCAAAATATCCGCCCCGGCGCTCGCGGCCAGCACGCTGACCGCCAGCGTCGCTTCCAGCCGGTGTTCCACGCCGAGGCCCGCGGCGTGGCCGATGACCGATTTGCGCGAAGCGGCCAATAAAAGCGGCAGGCCGTAAGCGGCCAGTTCTTCCAGCCGGCGCAGCGTTTCCAGGCTTTGCGCCGCCGTCTTGCCAAATCCTATGCCCGGATCGGCGATGAGAGCTTCCGGCGGCAGGCCGGCTTTCAGGGCGATTTCCGCGCTTTCATCCCAGAAGCGCATAATATCGGCGACGACGTCGCCCGCAGCCGGGGCCGCCCGGTTGTGCGTCAGAACCACCGCCGCGCCGCCGGCCGCCGCCGCGTCCGCCATTTCCGGATCGCCGCGCAAACCCCAGATATCATTCAGGATATGAGCGCCGGCGGCCAAGGCTTTCGCCGCCACAGCCGCTTTTTGCGTGTCCACGGAAATCAGGGCGCCGCGGCCGCGCAGCGCCGCCAACACCGGTTCCAGCCGCTCCCACTCCTCGGCGGCGCCGACCGGGCGATACCCCGGCCGCGTGGACTCGCCGCCCACGTCGATAACACCCGCGCCTTCTTCCTCCATCTCCAGCCCTCTGGCCGCGGCGGCGGCCGCGTTCGCGTAAGATCCGCCGTCGGAAAAAGAATCGGGCGTCACGTTCAAGATACCCATCAGCGCCGGCCGCCCGCGCTCCAGTCGCAGCCGCCGGCCGCCGCCGCAGCATACGACCCGCTCCCGCCGCTCCGCCAGCTTCCGCAGCAAATCGCCTACCGCCGCGCCGATCGACCGCAGGCCGAAAGGCTGTCCCCGCAGTTTTTGCTCCAGAGCCAGAAGCTGTTTATGACTGCCCAGGAGCAGCACATCGCTCTCCTGCCGTCCTCCTGTGATCACGTCCCGGTGGATCGCCGCGTCCCCGCTGAAAGAAAGCATTGCCTGCTTTAAAATTAAGGCTGCCGGCGCGGAAACAGAGGATACCAGCACCGCCCGGCTGAAAGCTTTGCCCGCCATGAGCGGGATCCCGCGCGGATCGACCCCGACGGCTCTCAGCGCCGCCGTCGCCGCGGGAATATTATGAATATTCAGCCATCTTATTGCCGGCATCAGTCGATATCAATCCTTCCTGCGTTTCTGCTCGCTGTCCGATATGCATTGCCGGTAAACCCTGAGTACGCTGCCCGCCACATTGTCCGCCTTGACTTCGTCCACCGAGCGTAAAACCGCCTCCCGCAGCCGAGCATACGCCTCGGGCGTCATATCGCGCACGGCGCGCAGTTTTTCGCCCATTTCCGCCGCCGTTTTAAAAACGAACCCGTTCACGCCTTCCCGCACGCGTTCTTTATTCAACTCGTCATAAAGCTGCAGGGCCGGCAGACCCGTCGCCGAGCCTTCCAAGAGAGAAATGGAGTCGGTGTCTGTGAGCGAAGCCGTGATATAGGCCTTGCAGAGACGATAATAAAACGGCAATTTTTCGTGTTCCACTCTGCCGACAAAAACCACTCTGTCCGTAACGCCGCTTTTCAGCGCCAGGTTTTTCAGCTCCGGCAAGGCCGGCCCGTCGCCGATGACGAGCAGACAGACGCCGTCTTCCGGCGGCACGGCTTCCTGCCAGAAGCGGATGAGCGTGTCCACGTTTTTTTCCGAACCGATCCTCCCGACAAAACAGACGAGCATGGCGGAAGGCGGCAGGTCGTGCGCGGCGCGAAAAGCGCGGTCTTCTTCCGGCGGGGCGGACAGCGGCGTAAATATTTCCAGCTCGACCGGGTTGCGAATGACGGACACGGATTTTTTCACGCCGAGATTATGGAAAAACTCCTCGCATTTACGCGAGGGGCCGATCAGGGCATTGGCGTTTTTGGCTAGCAATTTAAGGTATTTATGGGAAAAATAGGTAGCAGTGCGGATGAAAAGACGCGGCGAAACATAATATATATAATTGTCGTACATGGTGTGCAAGGTGTAAACAAGCGGTTTGCGCAGCAGTTTGGCCGCCGCGAGACCGGAGAGCCCCACTCCCATTTCCGTGTGGATATGGATGATATCCGGCTTAAAGGAACGGATGAGGGCGAGACGCTGAGAACTTATAGGCAAAGCGGCCCCATAGCCGTAGATCCGCCGCACCCGCAAAGCGGGACAATGCAGCACTCCGTCCTCCAGATAATGGCGGCTGGCGCCGGCGTCCGCCGTCACGACCAGCACTTCATGCCCCATGGAGCGCAGGCCCTGCGTCAAGGCGCGGACATGCGTGACGACCCCGTTGATGTCATTCAGGTACATTTCCGTAAATAAAGCGATACGCATACAAACTCCAGCGTTAAAACAAGCCTGTTATGCGGCCGTCCGGAGCGATGTCCATTCCGGCGGCCGCCGGTTTTTTGGGCAAACCGGGCATGGTCATGATAGCGCCCGTGATAGCGACGATGAAGCCCGCGCCGGCTGCCAGACGCAACTCGCGCACATGAACGGTAAAATGTTCCGGGCGGCCCAGCAGCCCCGGATCGTCAGAAAGGGAATATTGGGTTTTGGCCATACAGACCGGCAGACCGCCATAACCTTCGGTCTCATATTGGCGGAGGGAAGCTTCCGCTTCCTTGGACAGAACTACGCCGTCCGCGCCGTAAATCTCCCGGCAAACGGTCTCGATCTTCACGCGGATCGGCGCCGCGAGGTCGTACAGCGGGTGAAAATCCGCCGGCTCGCTCTCCAGCGCGCGCAGGACAGCCTCCGCCAGCTCGCCGCCGCCGGCGCCGCCGCGGGTGAAAACTTCGGACAGCGCGGTTTCCGCGCCCAGCGCCGCGCAGCGCTCCCGGATAAAAGCCAGCTCCCGTTCCGTGTCACTGGGGAAGCGGTTTAAGGCCACGATCACAGGCACACCGAATTTCCCTATATTTTCCAAATGCTTCTCCAGATTGACTATTCCCCGCTCCAGAGCTGCCAGATCCTCGGCGGCCAGATTGCCCATGGCCGCGCCGCCGTTATATTTGAGCGCGCGCGCCGTAGCGACCAGAACGGTCAGATCCGGCCGCAGTCCGGCCAGACGGCATTTGAGGTCAAAGAATTTTTCCGCGCCGAGGTCGGCCCCGAACCCGGCTTCCGTCACGAGAATATCCGTCAGTTTTAAGCCGAGTTTCGTGGCGATAACGCTGTTGCAGCCGTGAGCGATATTGGCAAAAGGCCCGCCGTGGATGAATACGGGCGTGTTTTCCAGCGTCTGCACGAGATTGGGTTTGACCGCGTCTTTCAAGAGCAGGGCCATCGCTCCCGCCGCCGAAAGATCGCTCGCCGTGACAGGCCGTCCGTCATAAGTATAGGCGACGACGATCCTGCCGCAGCGCTCTTTCAAATCCATCAGATCTTCCGCCAGGCAGAGGATAGCCATGACCTCCGAGGCCACCGTGATGTCAAAACCGCTTTCGCGGGGGACGCCTTCCGTCCGCCCGCCAAGGCCCAGCACAATATGGCGCAGGGCCCGGTCGTTCATGTCCAGGACGCGGCGAAACACCGTCCGGCGCGGGTCAACGCCCAGCGGATTGCCCTGTTGCAGCGAATTGTCCAACATGGCGGCCAATAAATTATGCGCCGAGGTGACGGCATGGAAGTCGCCGGTAAAATGCAGATTGATATCTTCCATCGGCACAGCCTGTGAGTGACCGCCGCCGGCCGCTCCGCCCTTTATCCCGAAACAGGGGCCGAGGGACGGCTCGCGCAGGGCGATCATCGCTTTGCGCCCCATTTGGGTCAGCGCCTGCCCCAGGCCGACTGTCGTGGTGGTTTTGCCTTCGCCCGCCGAAGTCGGGTTGATGGCCGTGACAAGGATCAGCTTGCCGTCCGGGCGTTCCTTCACCCTTTGACACACGTCCAGCCCTATTTTCGCCTTATAAGGCCCGTAATACTCCAGATCGGTTTCCTCCAGCCCGATCATGGCCGCCACTTCGCCGATCC
>JAISEW010000065.1 GCA_031263945.1 Gracilibacteraceae bacterium
ATATCAGTGGTTCGAGCCGGAGCGTTCGCTGTATTACCGTGTGCTGCAGAGTCTCGGCACGGGTTACGCGGATCTGCGCGATTATATCGCGCGGCTGGTGCGAGAGGATAAAACGATCAAAGACAGGGACAAACTCTTTGTCTGGGATGAGCGGGACGACCTGCTGGCGGGAATTCAAGTCTGGTCTTGATGAGGGGGCGCCCCTAAAGGGAATATTTGCCAAAAATTGGCGAAAGGAAGGATAATCCATGACTAAAACCATCAAAATCGAGGGCATGTCCTGCTCGCATTGTCAAGCGACAGTGGAACGCGCTTTGAACGCTATCGACGGGGTGAAAGCCGCGGTGGATCTGGCGGCCGGCACGGCCACGGTTTCTTTGAGCCGCGCGGTTCCGGACGAAGTCCTGCGGCAGGCGGTGGAGGAAGAAGAATTCATCGTCCTCGGCATCGCCTGAAAAAAGGAGGAGACGATGGCATTGCTGCTAACAGGGGACATGGGCGCCACCAAGACAGTCCTCGCGCTCTGGCCGGCGGAAAGTACCGCGCCGCAAGGCGGGCAGCCGCTTTTCCGGCAAAAATACGACAGTCACGGCATCACTTCTTTTGAGGATTCCGTACTCCGGTTCCTGCAGGAGGCCAAGGCGATGGAAACCAATATCCCCGCCGCCTGTTTCTGTCTGGCCGGAACGATTGTCAATGGGCGCTGCACGCTGCCGAACCTCAATCTCACTCTCGACCTCAACTTAATTGAGCAAAAACTTTCTTTTATACCCCGGATATCTTTTGTCAACGATCTGGAAGCCCTCGGCCACGGTCTCAATTGGCTGAAGCCCAAGGATTTGCTGCTGCTGAAACCCGGCAAATTATCAGCGTATGAGGATACGCGCGGCCTGACCAAGGCGATCCTCGCGCCCGGCACCGGTCTCGGCCAGGCCTCCGTACTGGCCGGAGGGCAGATCTGTCCTTCCGAAGGGCAGCACGGGGATTTTGCGCCGCAGGGCGAGCGGCAATGGCGGCTGTGGCAGTTTTTGCACCGCAAGTTCGGTCATGTCAGCTGGGAACGCGCGCTCTCCGGCGCCGGGCTGCAAAACCTCTATGAATTTTTGCAGGCGGAAAAAACCGGCGCCCCAAATTTCACTTTGACGGAACCGCTGCCGACCCCGGCGGAGATAACGGCGCGGGCTTCCGAGGATCCTCATTCCCTTTCGGCGGAGGCGCTGGATCTTTTTACCGCGCTGCTCGGCGCGGAAGCCGGCAACATGGCGCTCCGCCATCTGGCTTTTGGCGGCGTTTATCTGGCCGGCGGCATTCCGCCCCGCATCATCGCCCAGATGAAAGAAGACCTGTTCATAGAGTCTTTCACGGACAAAGGCCGTCTCAGCTTTTATCTGGAGAGCATTCCCGTTTATGTGGTGTTGGAGGAAGACGCGCCTTTATTCGGCGCCGCGACTCTGGCCAGGAAAATATCGACCTAAAAATCATCCGATCCGTCAGAAGAACAGCCGCCCCAACCGGTAGACGACAAATCCCATCAGCCAGGCAAAGCTTGTTTGATAGAGGACGACAAAGAACGTCCCTTTGAGACTGCCGAGTTCACGCTTCACTGTGGCGACAGCCGCGACGCAGGGCGTATACAGCAGAGTAAACACCAGAAAAGCAAAGGCGGAAAGCGGTGAAAACATGGATTGCAGGGTATTGCCGAGGTCGGCGATGTTTGCGCCTGTCAGCACGGCCATGGAACTGATGACCGCCTCTTTGGCCATAAAACCGGTGATGAGAGCGGTGGATACGCGCCAGTCCGCAAACCCCAGCGGCTTAAATATTTCGCTGCTGAATCGCCCGATTGCCGCCAGCATGCTGTCCGCGCTGTCGGCGACGACGTTCAGCCGCGCGTCAAAAGACTGCAGAAACCAAATCACGATCGTCGCGAAAAAGATGACGGTAAACGCCCGCCGGATAAAGTCTCTCGCCTTATCCCACATCAGCGTCAGCACGGTTTTCCCCGAGGGAAAACGGTAATTGGGCAGCTCCATAACAAAAGGGATCGGATCGCCCCTGAACACGGTTTTTCTCATCACGAACCCGGACAAAATCCCGAGCAGGATCCCGATCACGTAGAGACTCATCATGACCAGGGCCTGATGTTCAGGAAAAAAAGCGGCCGTGAACAGGGCGTAAATGGGGATCTTGGCGCTGCAGCTCATAAACGGCGTCAATAATATGGTCATCACTCTGTCACGTTTGCTCGGAAGCGTCCGCGCCGCCATGACAGCCGGCACGGTACAGCCGAAACCCATCAGCATGGGCACAAAGCTGCGCCCGGACAGACCGATTTTTCTGAGCAGTTTATCCATAACGAAAGCTACGCGGGCCATATAGCCGCTGTCCTCCAGGATGGACAAAAAGAAAAACAGCGTCACGATGATGGGCAGAAAACTCAGCATGGAACCTACGCCCGCGAACACGCCGTAAATAATGAGCGACTGTGTGACCGGGTTCAGGCCGTATGCCGTAAGCGCGCTGTCCGTCAAACCGGTAAGCGCGTCGATGCCCGCCGCCAGCAATGCGCTCAGGTTGCTGCCGATGACCCCGAATGTCAGCCAGAACACCAGAAACATTATTCCCAAAAAAGTGGGAATTGCCCATATTTTATGGGTGAGGATCGAGTCGAACTTTACGCTGCGCCGGTATTCAAGGCTCTCGGCCGGTTTGACGACGCAGTTTTTGGCGACTGTCTCAATGAATTGATAGCGCATGTCCGCCAGCGCCGCCTCACGGTCGGTATTCATTTCCGTTTCCATTTCCCTGACCGCGTGTTCTATCATATCCCGCTCGTTTTCGTTCAGCCGCAGGACGCGAAACATCGGCTCGTCGCCCTCGACCAGTTTTGTCGCGGCAAAACGCGCCGGGACGCCGGCCTTGACGGCGTGATCTTCTATGAGATGGGAGACGGCGTGGATCACTCTGTGTACCGCGCCGGAGCAGAAATCGACGCGCTGCGGTTTCCGTCTTTGTTCCGCCGCGGCGACGGCCACTTCCACCAGTTCGCCGACGCCGGATCTCTTCACGGCGGAAATAGGCACGACCGGGATGCCCAGCTCTTTTTCCATGCGGGCGATATCCACGCTGCCGTTATTGGCCTGCACTTCGTCCATCATATTCAAAGCGAGTACCATCGGTATTTGCAGTTCCGTCAATTGCAGGGTAAGATACAGATTCCGCTCGAGGTTGGAGGCGTCCGCTATGTTGATGATCCCGTCCGGCTTCCGCTGCAGCAGGAAGTCGCGGGTAACGATTTCCTCGCCGCTATAGGGGGAAAGGGAATAAATGCCCGGCAAATCGACGACGGTCACATCTTTTTGCCCGATGACGCCGCCGCTCTTTTGCTCGACCGTGACGCCGGGGAAGTTGCCGACATGCTGGTTGGAGCCGGTCAGCTGATTGAACAGCGTGGTTTTCCCGCAGTTTTGGTTGCCGGCCAGCGCGAATATCACGGACTCAGTTCCTCGATCGTGATTTTCCCGGCGTCGTCCAGGCGCAAGGATAATACATATCCGCGCAAATACAACTCGATCGGATCGCCCATCGGCGCGATTTTTTTCACCCGGATCACAGTGCGCGGCGTGATGCCCATTTCCAAAAGGCGGCGCCGGAGAACTCTTTCCCCGCCCACAGACAAAACCCGCCCGCTTTGACCCACCTTCAAATCCCTAAGCGTCAATTCCAACTCTCTCCCCATTATGTTAGTCATGGCTAATAAAAAGCCAAAACACAGTTCGTTTTTCTTCGGAAACAACTCTTCCGCGCCGCGCCAGTTTGTTTTTGTTATAGTATAGCATCTTGATCGAACCCGGTCAATATTGGCATGATGTAAAAAACGAATGGACAATTCGCCGCGGTCGTGCTATAGTTAATTTAACAACAGATTTAGGCGTCTCTTAATACTCAAAATTATAAAAGGAGCGGGACCGCGATGGCTAAAATCAAGGTTATGCTGTGCGAACCGCAGGCCAAGCCGCGAATCGATGAGATCGACGGCGACCGGGACGCTGTGGCGGAGTTGCTGACCGGAACGTTTTGCCTGCTTGATCTCGGTGATGGGCTGGGTGTGGTTTTTGACGGAGACGGCAATAAAAAAGTAAAGGATTTGAACCGCGTGATCGACGGCGCCCCGATGTTTGGGCTGTGTATTTTCTGCCGCCATGACGGTGAGGGCAATCTGTTGTCGCTGAACCCGGCGGAATGGGCGGAAATGGAGAAACTGCTGGCCTGATGGAACAGCAGATGGCCGACCCCCCGGG
>JAISEW010000100.1 GCA_031263945.1 Gracilibacteraceae bacterium
GGGCGATGATGGATACGGTTTTTGCCGCCCGGCCCCTGCTGCGGGGAGACCCGGACGCGGCGGCTTTTATCGCCCGTTTTGAGGGCGCGGCCGCCGAGCGGCCCGCGCCGCCGTCCGAGCCCGACGGCGTTTCCGCCGAGGAAACGCTGCGCCGGGCGGTGACCCGCGGCCTGAAGGACGAAGCCGGGCGGGCAGCGGCCGCGCTCGTTCAAAATATGGCCGCGATGGAGATCATCGACGCCATTCTCATCCCGGCGCTGGATGAAGTCGGCGCGGCGTTTGACGCGGGCCGGTTTTTCCTGCCGCAGCTCATCGCGGCGGCTCAGGCGGCTCAGAGCGCTTTTGCCGTTCTGGGCGGCCGTCTGGCGGAGACGGGCGGGACAGTGCAGGACAAAGGCACAGTGCTGCTGGCCACCGTATACGGCGATATCCACGATATAGGCAAGAATATAGCGAAAATATTATTGGAAAATTATGGATATAAAGTCAGGGATCTGGGCCGTAACACGCCGCCGGCGGAAGTCGTGGAGGAGGCGCGCCGCTCGGGGGCGCCGTTGGTCGGGCTTTCCGCCCTGATGACGACGACTTTGCCCAGCATGGCGGAAACCATCCGCCAATTGCGGGCCGCCGGTCTGGACTGTCAAGTGATGGTGGGCGGCGCGGTACTGACGCCGGAGTACGCACGGGAAATCGGCGCGGATTTTCACGCCCGCGACGCCAAAGCGGGGGTCGATATCGCCCGCCGGGTTTTTGCCAAATGCTAAATCGAAATCCTAAATCGCTTTGGGCATGATCACATAAAACAGGGTGAAGAAATAATGCAGCACGGCGCCGGCCAAAACAAAAATATGCCAGATCGCGTGCATGAAACGCGGTTTTTTCGCGACATAGAACAAAACGCCGACGGAGTAGCAAAGCCCGCCGCCCAGCAGCCAGTAAAACGCGCCGCCGGGCAGAAGGGCCATGATGGGTTTGATGGCGACGACGACGGACCAGCCCATGAGCAAATAGAGAACGAGGCTCAGGCGGTGCCAGCGGTGCAGATTGACGGCGTTGGCCGTGATGCCGGCGACTGTGAGCGCGGCGTTGAAGGCCCACAGGAGCCAACCCGTCCGCCCGCCGATGAGCGAAAGACAAATGGGAGTGTAAGTACCGAGAATGAGCAGGAAAATCGAGCAATGATCAAGCACCTGGAATACTTTTTTCACGCGCCGGTTTGTGAATGCGTGATAAAGCGTGGACATGGCAAACAAAAACACAAGCGTAAACCCGTAAACGGCGCTGCTGACGATATTCACGGCGGCGCGGCTCCAACAGGCGAAAACTATGAGGACGGCGGTCCCGCCCGTCGCGGAAATGACCCCCAGCCCGTGAGCGACGCTGTTAAAGATCTCTTCCGGCAGGCTCTGGTTGTTGAAACGTTCTATATTTGTCATAAATCCTCCGAAGACATTAGTTGATTTAGGCTAACTCGCGTCTGACCTTGAAGTAATTCTCTGTCAAAGCAGGATTTCCTGCCTGTTTGGCGAATCTGTCCGCAAAAGGTTTGGAGGCCGTCTATGGAGTTAAGCTTTGCGCCCGATGTGGTTTTTCCCCATCTCGGTATTGTGATCAGGCATTTGCCCCGCGGTTTTGATGTTTTCGGCTTTACGGTCTATTTTTACGGGGTGACGATGGCGCTCGGCATGCTCTGCGGCCTGTTGACGGCGCAGGTCCTCATGCGCCGGGACGGCGAAAAAGCGGACGTGATGTTTGATTTCGCCGTCTGGGGCGTTATATTCGGACTGATCGGCGCCCGCGCCTATTATGTCGTCTTTTCCTGGGACAGTTACAAAAACGGTCTTCTCAACGTGTTCAATCTGCGCGAAGGCGGTTTGGCCGTGTTCGGCGCCGTGCTGGGCGGAGCGCTGGCCATGCTGCTTTTTACCCGGCGGCGGCGCTTGTCTTTTTTTTACCTGGCCGACTACGCCGCCTGCGGGCTGTTGGTCGGACAGATCATCGGCCGCTGGGGTAATATTTTTAACGCCGAGGCGTTTGGCGGCTACACCGACGGCTTTCTGGCCATGCAACTCCGTCGGGCCATCGTACCGCCGGGCATGATTTCCCCCGGTCTGACGGAGGACATGCTGGTTCATCCCGTTTTGTACGCGGGCGAGGCGTATATCTCGGTGCATCCGACTTTTCTGTATGAGGGGCTGTGGAATCTCGCCCTGCTGCTGTTCCTTCTTTTCTGGCGCCGGCACAAGATTTTTACGGGCGAGATCATGTTTCTTTATTTTATCGGCGAAGGGAGCGGCCGTTTCTGGATCGAGGGCCTGCGCACGGATCAATTGCTTATCCCGGTCGCGCAGATCCCCGTTTCCCAGGCGCTGTCCGCCGTATTCATCGCCCTGGGTCTGTTCGGCTTATGGCGCGGACGGAGCGAACGGAACAAGAGAGGAAATGTATGAACACGCCGATTTTAACCGCGAAAAACCTGACCAAGCATTACGGAACGAAACATGCGCTGGAAAATTTTAATATAACGGCCCGCGGCGACCGGGTCATAGGCTTGCTCGGGCCAAACGGCAGCGGGAAGACCACGTTTTTGAAAATCACGGCCGGTCTCGTTAAAGCGACTTCCGGCGAGATCCTTCTCTACGGGCTGCCACCCGGCCCGCGTACCAAAGCCAGAGTTTCCTTCATGTCTACGGAGGAATATCTGTACGCCGCCATGCGCGTCAAAGGGGTCATGAATTATTTCGCGGATATGTTCCCGGATTTTGAGCGGAAAAAATGCCTGCTTTATCTGCCGCGGTTCAATCTGACCCCGGAGATGAAAGTGCGCGACCTGTCCACCGGTATGCGGGCCGGGCTCAAACTGGTGCTGGCCTTCAGCCGCGGGGCCGGCGCGGTTCTGCTGGACGAGCCGCTGAACGGGATCGACGTGGTCCTCCGCGACCTCGTCCTGGAGATGATCCGAACAGAGCGGCGGGAAGACCGCGTCATTTTTGTCACGAGCCATTTGGTGGACGATTTGGAAAGCGTCGTCGACGAAGCGGTTTTTATCGACCGCGGGATTGCCGTTCTTTCCGGTTCAGTGAGCGAAATGACGGCGGAACGCGGCTGTTCGCTGGAGGATATATACCGGGAGGTTTACCGTGGTAAAATTAATTAAATACGAATTCGTGCTGCGCGGCAAGCGGATGATGATTTTTCTCATCGCCGCCTTCCTCCTGAATATGTCGCTTTATCTGTATATGCGTTTCGGCACTGATCTGATCGAGTCCATGCGGGTCGGATTCACCTTGACTTTGCTCATTATTTTGTTTATTACTTTCTTCGCCTTGCTTTTTATCGACGTCCTGACGGCCTTCAACCGTGAATTGACCAGCAAAGAAGGCTATATGATATTTCTTACCCCGCGCAGCGGCTGGCAGATCATCGGCGGTAAGCTCCTGAGCGGTTTGCTGGAAGGATTTTCCTTTTTGCTCTTTTTCCTGCTGCTGGCCTATGTGGATTTTTTTGTCTTTTATAAAAACACGGTGAGCGGTCTGGTCCTTGAGTCCCTGGAGGAGTTTCTGGGGTTCACCCCCAGCCAGCAGACCTCTGTCGTCGTCACTTTCATCATCTTCACTTTGCTGATCATCATTTCCGTCATCAATACCGTGGTGACCGCTTACACAGCGATGACTTTGCGGCGCGGTTTCTTCGCTCATGTTCGCTTCGGCGCTTTCCTGGCGGGCGTGGTCTTTGTCGTGATCAGCGTGATCGTTGGCCGGCTGAACCTGCTGGTGATGGATCTTTTCCCCGGACCGTCGCTCATGGAACTGCTGGACGCCACTTACAGACTGGATTTTTTTGAGATGCTGGATAAGGTCCTGCTCATCTACACGCTGACGCTCACGGTTTTCACGGCGCTGATCTTTGCCGGCGCCGGCTATATTTTGGAGAAAAAAGTAGATCTTTGAGACGTGTAAAAGGAGGGCGTGATCTTGATCAAAGCGGAAGAACTGTTCAGCGTGCGGGATCAGGCGGTTCTGGTCACGGGCGCGGGCGGGCTGGGCGAATTTCTCGCCTATGGCTTCGCCGCGAACGGGGCCAAAGTCGCGCTGGCTTCCCGCACGCCGGGCAAAGCGAGCGCGGTGGCGGCGCTGATCGCCGCCAAGGGTTATCCCGGCTGTCTGGCCCTGGATTTTGACCAGACGCGGAAAGGCGATTGCGAGGACGCGGTGGCGCGGGTGTTGGAACATTACGGGCGCCTGGACGTGCTGGTGAATACGGCGGGTATCGGGCAGTGTTTCCCGCCGGAGGATTTTCCGGAGGAGGAAATGCGCCGGATTCTGGACGTCAACCTGACGGGCGCCGTTTTTATCACCCAGGCGGCCGGGCGCGGAGCCATGATCCCGCAAAAGAGCGGCCGCGTCATCCACATCGGCTCCATCGCCGGCGTGATGACGCACACATATGAGTCTATGGTCTATGAGGCGAGCAAGGCGGCGGTGCATCAGATGACGCGCTCGTTTGCCGTGGCCTGGGCCCGCTATAATATCAACGTCAACTGTATCGCCCCGACTTGGATCAACACCCCGATGCTGGCGGACGTCCCGCTCAGTTATTATGAAAACGTCAACGCCATGCATCCGCTCGGGCGGATGGCGGAGAGCCGCGAGTTCATCGGCGCGGCGATTTTTCTCGCGTCGCCGGCTTCCGCCTATATGACGGGGCAGACGCTTTTCGTGGACGGCGGCTGGACGGCCGGCCGCCCGCTGCAATATGACAAAGCGGACCTTCGCCGGCCGGCGCCGCCTCCCGGTCTGGTCGATTGGGCGGACACATGAGAGACAGGGTCGTTTTCCTGAAAAAACTGCTGCTCGACGCGAGGCCCGGCCTGAGCGCCGAACGTGTGCTGCTGGCCAAAGAAACTTACATCCTGTGATGTCGGTGACTTTCCCGGTTTTTTGGCGCATGCTGCGCCCGCATACCCTAAGCGCCAGCTTCGTGCCGGTCGCGGTCGGCAGCGCCTACGCCCTGAAAGCGGCGGATGTTTTTTCTCCGCTCCGCGCCCTGCTCATGCTCGCCGCCTGCCTGTTCATCCAGATCGCCACCAATCTTTTCAACGAATATTACGATTACGCCCGCGGCTTGGACACCCGGGCCAGCGTGGGCATCGGCGGCACGATCGTCCGCGATGGCCTGAGTCCGCGCTTTGTCCTCGCCATAGCGCTCGGTTTTTACGCCGCCGCCGCCGCTTTAGGCCTGGCGCTGGCCTGTCTCAGCAGTTATTGGCTGCTGCCCGTCGGCGCTTTTTGTATGCTCTGCGGCTATCTGTACACCGGCGGTCCGTATCCCATTGCCGCCTCTCCTTTTGGCGAAGCGGCGGCCGGCCTGCTCCTGGGCAGTCTGGTCATATGTCTTTCGTTTTTTTTGCAGACCGATTATGTGACGGCGGACGTTTTTTTAATTTCTTTGCCGGTCGCTTTGCTCATCGGCGCCATCCTGACCGCAAACAATATCCGTGACCGCGTGGGCGACGCGGCCGGCGGGCGCAAGACTTTGGTCATCCTGCTCGGCCATCGCCGCGGCGTCGTCTTTCTGGCCGCGCTTTTCGCCCTCGCTATTCTCTGGAGCGCCGGCCTGTGTTTCCGCTCCGGTTTCGGTTTTTGGTTCCTGCTGCCGCTCCTCAGCATCCCCCCCGCCTGGCGGTCCGTCCGCCTGTTCCGCTGCGGCGAAAACCAGCCGCCTCCGGTCATGCTGCCGGCTATGCGCCGCGCCGCCCAAACCAACACGGTTTACGGGCTGGCCTATGCGGCGGCTTTCCTGCTCGCCGCTTTTTTCCCCCCGGCCTGACCGAAAAAATTCACCGCCCCGGGGTTGACGGCGAGCAGCAGTTCTGCTATATTGGTGTATATACACAAACAGAGAGATTTTTTAATATCAATGAATATAAAACGCGACACTGAAAAATGCTACTGCATCAATTTCCGCAAGACGGCGCGGGCGCTCACCGCGTACTATGACCGCATGCTTCTGCCCTCGGGGGTAACGGTCACGCAATATTCGCTGCTCATCAATCTTTTTCGGGCCGCGCCCTGCAGCGTGACCGCGCTCGCCAAAATCATGAAGCTGGAGCGCACGACGCTGGTCAGGAATATAAGACCTCTGGCCGGAGCGGGCCTGGTCCGGGATTTGTCGGAAGCAGGGGGGCGGGACCGGCGATTGACCCCGACCGAGAAGGGGCTCATAACTTTGGAGGCGGCGCAGCGGCTCTGGGAAAAGGCGCAGGCGGATTTGAAAAAACAGGTCGGCGAAAAAGAGATGGAAAATCTGCTGAACGCGATCGCCGAAGTGGAAGAGCGAGC
>JAISEW010000110.1 GCA_031263945.1 Gracilibacteraceae bacterium
GCCGGAGTGATCCCGCCGAAACCGTACCCGGAGCAAACTGCAGCCAAAATATAAGTGACCGGGCCGGGGAGGAAAGCCAGCAGCAACAACGCGCCGGCCATAGCGATATTGCCGCTGTAAACGAAAATGCCCTCCCCTCGCTGATCGGCAAGCCTCCCGGTCAGCAGCCTGGACAGCAAAGTCACGGCCGCCATGACCGCAAAAAAGACGCCTCCTCCCGGCAAACCGGTCGCCGCCGCGAACTTGGCGATAAAAGCCTCGATCGCGCCAACGCTCATGAGAAAAAGCAGGAGCGCGGAAGACGCGGGCAAAGCGTTCCGGTCGATGAGGTTCTTCCAGTCAATGGGGCGTTTGACGGCGACGGATTTTTGCGGACGTATCCCGATGCTGAGTATAAGAGCCATAACCACTACCGCGGCGGCAGCGGTAAACATCGCCCCGTCTCCTAACCGCTCCATCAGGATCAGGCCTAGGGCGGGCGCGGCGGCGGTAGCCAAAGCGGTACTCAGGCCGAACATGCCCATACCTTCCGCAAACCGCTGTTTGGGGATAATGGCAGTTTGGGGATAATGGCGGTTGCTTTTCTCCCCGCTTTTAGGGTATAATATCATTGTAGCGGTATGGAGCGCGGAAAAACGAAAGGCGGACAGCGATGGCGGTTTATCGGATATTGGAAGAACACGAACCCTCTCTGCGGGAGATAGCAAAACCTGTTCCCAGGATCACGCCGAATGTGCTTAAACTGTTGGACAATCTGGCGGAAACCATGTACGACGCGGGCGGCGTCGGTCTGGCCGCCCCGCAGATCGGCGTGCCGAAACGCGTGTTTGTCGCGGATATCGGCGATGAGCTGTATGAGTTTATCAATCCTGTCCTCATCAGCCTGAGCGAAGAAGAAGAGAGCGAAAACGAAGGCTGTCTCAGCGTGCCGGAAAAATACGGTCTCGTGACCCGTCCTCACTCCGTCGTCCTGGAGGGGCAGAACCGGCTCGGGGAAACGGTGACCATTCAGACGGAAGGATATCTGGCCCGCGTTTTGCAGCATGAGACGGATCATTTGAACGGCGTTCTTTTTACCGATATCGCCGACGCTGTCTACCTGCGCCGCGACTATAAGGAGGGGGACGATAACGAGGGCTGGGAGATATACCAAGAAGACGGCATAGAAGACAGGCTGTAACATGGAAAGATTGTTGATCATCGACGGCAACAGCCTGGCCAACCGCGCCTTTTACGCGATGCCGGTCCTCACTTCGCCGGACGGCCTGCCGACTAACGTGCTGCACGGATTTTTGACGACGCTTTTTCAGCTGGAAAAACAGCATCAGCCGACTTATCTGGCCGTGGCCTTCGACAAGACCAAGGCGCTGGTGCGGATCAAGATGTACGCGGAGTACAAGGCCCAGCGCAAACCGACGCCGGAGGGGCTGCGCCCGCAGTTCGGCTATCTGCGGGAAGTGCTGCGGGCGATGGAGATCCCGGCGCTGGAGCTGGAAGGCTATGAAGCGGACGATATCATCGCCTGCGTGACGCGGCGAGTGGAGCGGGCCGGGATAGAGGTCCGCGTCGTCACCGGCGACAGGGACGCGCTGCAGTTGGTGGCCCCCGCCGTCAGGGTCTATCTGGCCAAGGGCCGCTCCGAGACGGAGATGTACGACGAGGCCGCCGTTATGGAAAAATATGGGCTGACCCCGCCGCAGATCGTCGATCTCAAGGGTCTCATGGGCGACGCCTCCGATAATATCCCCGGCGTGCCGGGCGTAGGGGAAAAAACCGCGCTGAAACTGCTCCACGCTTACGGCAGCGTCGAAAACGTGCTGGCCCACAGCCAGGAGATCCAGGGGGCCAAACTGCGGGAATCGCTTACTGTTTACGCGGAGCAGGCTCTCTTAAGCAAGAAACTGGCCGCGATGATCGACGACTTGCCGATCAATACCGCCCCGGAAGATCTGCGGACGCGCCGGCCCAATCCGGAAAACGTCCTGGCGGTTTTTCACCGCTACGGCCTCTATAAAATTTCCCAATTATGGCAAAATAAGGAAAAGTCCCTGAGCAAAACGGCCAAAGCAGCGGCCGCCCCCGCCGCTCCGCCCCCGCTCCCTTCCGCCGCCCTGAGCGGGACGCCCGCCTGGATGAATCAAACCGCCCCGCCGCCGGCGCCGCTGGAGGGCTCCGGTTGGGCCGCGCGCCTGAGCGCGTGGCGCGCGGCCGGGACGCGCGTTTACCTCAGTTATCGCAGCTCCGGCCGCCGGGACGGCGAGCGCTGGGTGGCGCTGGGCGCCTGGGACGGCGCCCAGGTCTGCGAATACGAACGCCCGGCCCCGAGCAGGCCGGACGCGGCCGAAAAACTCTGGCTGGATTTTCTCGCCGACCCCGGGGCGCCGAAAGTGCTGGCCGACGCCAAACCTTTTTACTCCATGCTGCTGGCGGAAGGACGCGAGCTGCGCGGCGTCGAGCTGGACGTCATTCTGGCCGCCTATCTCATCGACCCCGGCCGCGGCTCTTACGGCATCGCCGAGCTGCTGAGCGGCCCCGACCAAGGGCTCTTCGGCCCGGGCGTCGGCGAGGAAGCTTGGCGGCTGGGCCAGTTCGCCCCCGATTACGCCGCCCGCGTGGAAGAGCTGGGCATGGGCGAGTTGCTGCGGCGGATAGAACAGCCGCTCACCCCGATCCTCGCGGCGATGGAAAAAGAAGGCGTCGGCGTCGACCGCCGGCAGCTGGAGATATGCGGCGCCGACCTGGAGGAACGCCTGTCCGCTCTGGAGGGGGAAATATACGCTTTGGCCGGCGGGCCGCTCAATATCAACTCGCCGCAGCAGCTGGGCAAACTGCTGTTTGAGACTTTGGGCCTGCCCGGCAAAAAAAAGACGAAAACCGGTTACGCCACCGACGCCGAGACCTTGGACGAGCTGCGGGGCGAGCATCCCATCGTCGGCAATATCCTGCTCTACCGGCAGCTCAGCAAACTCTTGTCCACTTATGTGCGCGGTTTTCTGGCCGAACTGAAGGAAGGGCGCGTCCACACGACGTTTCAGCAGACGGCGACAGCGACCGGGCGTTTGTCCAGCACGGAGCCCAATCTGCAAAATATCCCCATCCGTCTGGAGGAAGGGCGCAAACTGCGCAAGGCTTTTCACCCGCCCGCCGCGGGCATGACGCTGTTTTCCGCCGACTATTCCCAGATCGAACTGCGCGTACTCGCCCATTATTCCGCCGACCCGCTTTTATGCGAATCGTTCCGCCTCGGCCAGGACGTACACGCCCGCACGGCGGCGGAGGTATTCCAGACGGCTTTGAGCGACGTGACGCCGGAACAGCGCCGGCAGGCCAAGGCGGTCAATTTCGGCCTCATGTACGGTTTGACCGAATTCGGCCTGGCCCGCGACATCGGCATTTCCCGCGAAGAAGCCAGACGTTACATGGAGCGCTATTTTGTCCGGTACGGCGGCGTGAAAAACTATCTGGACGACGTCGTGGAAGAAGCCCGCCGGACGGGGCTCGTGCGCACTTTGCTGGGGAGGATGCGCCGCGTGCCGGAACTCACGCACGGCAATTACGCGGCCCGGCAGTTCGGGGCGCGCGTCGCGAAAAACACGCCGGTGCAAGGCACGGCGGCCGATATCATGAAGATCGCCATGCTGCGGACGGAGGCGGCCCTGGCCTCGCAGCCGGCCCGGATGCTGCTGCAGGTACACGACGAACTGCTCGTGCAGACGACGCCCGCGGCTCTGCCCCAGGTGGCCGCGCTGGTGCGGGAAGCGATGGAGGGCGCCTATGAACTCCGGGTCCCGCTGGTCGTCGATATGAAAACAGGCCCGAACTGGTATGACATGGTCCCAATGGTAAAATAACTCTCCACTCTCCTCTCTCCCTGGAGGAATACTGATGCCGGAACTGCCGGAAGTGGAAACCATCAGGCGCACGCTTGCCCCCCACATTCTGGGGCAGACCATCAAGAAGATCCAGCTCCTCTGGCCGGGCGCTTTCGTCCTGCCGGCGGGGGTGACGCCGGCCGCCGCCCTGCGCCGCCGCTCCGTCGCCTCTCTCGACCGCCGCGGCAAATACCTGCTGCTCGGCCTGGATAACGGCGCGACCGTCGTGACCCATTTCCGCATGACCGGCTCCTTGATCTATTATCCGCAGCCCGCGCCCCCCGCCCGTCACACCCATGTGATCATCCATCTGGCCGCCGGCCAGCTCCATTATGCCGACCAGCGCAAATTCGGCCGCCTGCAATTCGTTCCGCCGGGTGAGCTGGGGGCGCTGGCCTGTTTGAACAAGCTGGGGCCGGAGCCGCTGGGGGAAAGCTTTTGGCTGGAATATTTTGCCATAAGACTGAACGGCAAAAAAACACCGGTCAAAGCGGCGCTGCTGGATCAGACCATAATATGCGGTCTGGGCAATATTTACGCGGACGAGGCGCTTTTTCAGGCTGGGATCCTGCCTTTCCGGGAATCCGGCGGCCTCAAGTTTTCCGAGCTGTTTTTGCTTTACGACGCGGTGCGCCTGACGCTGCGGCAGGGCATAGAAGCCGGGGGCACGACTTTTCGCGATTACCGGGACGCGGACGGCCAGAGCGGTTCTTTTCAAAACCGGCTCCGGGTCTACGGGCGCGGCGGTCAGCCTTGTCTGGTCTGCGGCCGTCCGCTGCAAAAAATCAAAATAGGCGGGCGCGCCAGCGTCTATTGCCCCGATTGCCAGCATTGACATGAGTATTCTGGCGGCGAGCGGTCTGGAGGCGGAGGTGGCGGGCGGATCCCTTTGGCGGGGGGTCTCTTTTCGGGTGGAAGCCGGGGAAAAAATCGGTCTGGTCGGGCCGAACGGCGCGGGCAAGACCACTCTGCTGAAGGTGTTGCTGGGCGAGATCAGGCCGGAGCGCGGGGAAGTTTTTATGGCGGAAAAACCGGGCTATCTGCCGCAGGCGCCGGCGGCGGCGGGAGGCGTCTCTACGGTGTGGGAGGACCTACTGGCGGAGCGGCGGGACATCATCGATTTGCGCGCGGCTTTACGCGCGGCGGAGGAAAAAATGGCCGCCGCCGGGGAGGACGCGCCGCTTTTGGCGCGGTACGGCGCCCTGACCCAGCGATACGAGACTTTGGGCGGTTACGCCCTGGAAGCGGACGCGCGGCGCATTCTCGCCGGTTTGGGTCTGGCGGCGGCGCAGACGGAAAAAAGCGCCTCTCTCTCCGGCGGGCAAAAAACCCGTCTGGCCCTGGCCCGTCTGCTGCTGTCCGCGCCGGCGCTGCTGCTTCTGGATGAGCCGACCAACCATTTGGATGTGGAGGCGCTGGAGTGGCTGGAAAATTTTCTCACTTCTTACCGGGGC
The DNA here is from genome assembly GCA_031263945.1 of Gracilibacteraceae bacterium. GTDB lineage: Bacteria > Bacillota > Desulfitobacteriia > Desulfitobacteriales > Syntrophobotulaceae > JAIRRL01. The sequence goes on from JAISEW010000110.1 coordinate 5,327, forward strand.
GCCGTGCTCGTCGTCTCGCATGACCGCTATTTTCTCGACCGGGTGGCGCGGCGGATCCTCTGGCTGGATCACGGCGCCTTGCGCGTTTACGGCGGGAACTACTCCGCCGCGGAGCTGCAGCGGTCGCTGGAGCTGAAGACTCAGGCCAAAAACGCCGAGCAAACCGCGCGGAGGATCGCCGCCCTGGAGGAATACATCCGCCGCTACGGCGCGGGGATCAAGGCCCGGCAGGCCCGGGGGCGGGAAAAACAGCTGGCCCGTCTGACGCCGGTCGCCGCGCCGGAGAAGGAAAAGGCTTTGCGCCTCGATCTGGCGAGCGGCGGCCGGACGGGACTGGCGGTGATCACCGCCGCCGATTTGACCGTCGCTTACGGAGAGCGCGTCATTTTACGCGATATAAATTTCACGCTGCGCCGCGGGGAAAAAACGGCCCTGCTCGGGGCGAACGGGGTCGGAAAAACGACTTTGCTGCGCGCCATTCTGGGAAAAATTCCCTTTAGCGGCCGGGTCGCTCTCGGCGCGGGCGTCCGCGCGGCCTATTACGCGCAGGAGTACGAGGAACTCGGCGCGGACGGCGCCGTGCTGGACGCCTTGCGCGCCGTCTCACGGGCGGAGGACGGCGAATTGCGTTCCCGGCTCGCCCGTTTCGGTTTTCGCGGCCCGGACGTCCTGAAACCGGTGCGGGGGCTGTCCGGCGGCGAAAAGAGCCGCCTGGCTCTTTGCCGCCTTTTTCTGGCCGCCGGCAATCTCCTGCTGCTGGACGAACCGACCAACCATATAGACGCCCAGACGCGCGAAGCCCTGGAAGAAGCCCTGATCGCCTATGAGGGCACGGCCCTGCTCGTTTCGCATGACCGCTATTTTCTCGACCGGGTGGCGAATCGGGTGGCCCTGCTCACCCCGGAGAGTTTTCGCCTCTGGGAAGGGGATTATTCGGCTTACCGCCGCCTTCGGCAGGAGGAAACGGAAGCGGAAAAGGAAAAGAACACGCCGGAGAGCGCCGGCCGGGATGAGTGGAAGCGGCAGCGGCTTCGCCGCCAGCGGGCCGTCCGGGATGAGAACCGGCGGGCCGGGTTGGAGCGCGAAGTCGCGGAGCGGGAAGCCGCCCTGGCCGCGGCGGAGCAGGCGGCGGCGGACGCGGGCGGCGACTACGAGCAGGCGGCGGCCTGGCATGAAAAGGCGGAGATCCTGCGGGCGGAGATAGACAGCCTGCTGACACGGTGGATCGAGGCCTAGGCCGTAGGGTTTAACGGAGGAATTATGGATATGACGCAACTTAACAGAAAAGGACGGGCGGAGACCACGGTCACGGCCGCGAACACGGCGGCGGCGCTGGGGAGCGGCTCACTGCCGGTTTTTGCCACTCCGGCTCTCGCCGCCCTGATGGAGCAAGCGGCGGTGGACGCCCTCGCCCTGGCCGAGGGCGAAACCAGCGTCGGCGTCCGCCTGGATATCGCCCATACGGCGCCGACGCCGGTCGGCCTTAAGGTGTGGGCGGAGGCGGAAGTGACCGGCGGCGAAGGCCGCCATCTGACTTTTCGCGTCAGCGCGGCGGACGAACGCGGACCCGTCGGTACGGCCCGGCACGAGCGCGTCGTCGTCCGCGCCGCCGATTTTTTGGCGAAGGCGCGGGCGAGAGCGGGGGCCTGAATGCCGCGCGCTTTGATCCGGGAGGCGCGGGCGGAGCAAATCATCGACAAGTCGCGCTTCATCGCCCGCCTGACGCCGGTCGCGGATCAGGCGGGCGCGGAGGCCGGCCTGCGCGAGACCCGCCTGCTGTGGCCGGACGCCCGCCATTATGTTTATGCCTGGCGTTTGCGCGCCGGCGAGCGGGAAAAATGCTCGGACGACGGCGAGCCGCGCGGCACGGGCGGGCGGCCTTTGCTGAATCTGCTGCAGCGGGCGGAGCTCTGGGACGCGCTGGCGGTGGTCACGCGTTATTTCGGCGGCGTGCTTCTGGGCACGGGCGGCCTGACCAGAGCTTACGCCGGCACGGCCCAACTGGCTCTGGCCCGGGCGGAAACAGTTCTCCTGCGCCCCCATATCCTTTACACGCTTGATTTGCCCTATGCCGCGTATGAAAAAACGAAGCGCTTTTTGACCGCGCTGGACGCGATCATCGAAAAGGAAGAATTTACCGCCGGCGTGACCGTCGCCTTCGCCCTGCCGGCGGAAAAGGCGGACGCCTGGGAAAAACAGGCGGCGGACTGGGGCGGCTGGGCCAAAAGCGCGCGCGGCGAAGAAATAATGAAATGAGTTAAAAAAATGCAAAGTATGACCGGTTTTGGTTCCGGCCGGAGCGAGGGCGACGGCTGGCTGGCGGAAGCGGAATTGCGCTCGGTGAATCACCGGTTTCTGGATATAGTGATCCGCGGCCCGCGCGTGGCCCCGGCTTTGGAAGATGAAGCGCGGAAACAGATCCGCGGCGTGATTTTCCGCGGCCATGTCACCGTCAGCCTCAACTGCCGGGAAATCTCCGGGAAAAGGAATTTGATTGCCCTTGACAAAGATTTGGCGCTGTCGTATGATAAATGCCTGAGAGATCTGGCGCAGGAGCTGCGCGTGGTATACCAGCCGGATATTTGGCGGCTGGCCTTCCTGCCGGATCTTTGGCGCGCGGAAGAAACCGCGGATGCTCAGCCGCCGCCGGCTTTGGCGGCGGAAGCGCTGGCTCAGGCCCTGACCGCGCTGGTCGCCGCCCGGGCGGCCGAAGGCGCGAATATCGCCCGTGATTTGCGCGCCCGCTTGGCTTTGATCAGGAATTACACGCTGAGCCTCCGGGAGAGGGCGCCCGCGGTCGCGGAAGCTTATCGCGCGCGGCTCGGGGAGCGGATGACCGAACTCATGGGCGGCGGCGCGGACGAGCAGCGCCTGGCGGCGGAAGCGGCTTTATTCGCGGATAAGGCCGATATAACCGAGGAAACAGTCCGCCTTTTGAGTCACGCCGACCAGTTTGAAACGGCGCTCGCCGCGGAGGAACCGGTGGGGCGCCGGTTGGATTTTCTTTTGCAGGAAATAGGGCGGGAAGTGAACACCATTGGCTCCAAGGCGAATGACGCCCTGATCACGCGCATCGTGGTAGACGGCAAATGCGAATTGGAAAAAATGAGGGAACAAGTACAAAATTTGGAATAGGCTCGTTGTTTTAGCCAGTTTTGGGGGCGGGAATGGAAGTCAGGGTAGTCAATATAGGCTTTGGCAACACCGTTTTGACCGGGAGAGTGGTCGCCGTCGTCAGCCCGGAGTCGGCGCCGGTCAAACGGGTGATCCAAGAAGCCCGGGAAGGCAAATGCCTGATCGACGCGACGCAGGGCCGCCGCACGAAGGCGGTCGTCGTCTGTGACAGCGGGCATATATTTCTTTCCGCTTTGCAGACGGACACGCTGGTCAACCGTTTGACCGCGAAATTCCCCCCCGCGGAAAGCGTGGCGGCGGCGGATCCGGAGGCGGAAAAATGAGTGATCCCGCGACCGGGCTGCTCGTCGTGATCTCCGGCCCCGGCGGCGTCGGCAAGGGGACCGTCTGTCAGGAGCTGCTGAAGGGCGGCGATCTGGCGGTCTCGGTTTCCGTCACGACCCGCGCTCCGCGGCCGGATGAAAAAGAGGGCCGGCATTATTATTTTCGCACGCGGGAAGAATTTGAGCGTCTCCGGGCGGACGGCCGCCTGCTCGAATCGGCGGAAGTTTCCGGCAACCTGTACGGCACACCGCGGGCGGAAGCGGAAAAACTGCTGGCCGCGGGCAAAACCGTCATTTTGGAGATCGACGTGCAAGGCGGCAGGCAGGTGAAGTCCGTCCTGCCGTGTCTGACTATATTTCTCATGCCTCCCTCGCGGGAGGAACTGGAGGCGCGTTTTTGCCGGCGGGGCGCGGACAGCGCTCAGGTGATGGCGGCCCGGATGGCGCTGGCGGTCGAGGAAATAGCGGCCGCCGCCGATTACGATTTTGTGGTGGTCAACGACGAACTGGAGCGGACGGTGACGGAAGTCCGCCAAATAATCAAGGCGGCGCGGGAGGACACCTCTAAATACTCAGTGTCCGAAAAAAAGGAGGACGGGATTTGAGACAGCCATCGCTGGATGAACTGATGCGGAATGTGGACAGCAAATACACCCTGGTCGTGGCCGTGGCCAAACGGGCCAGATACATCATGGCGCACAGCACGATCGAGGAAAGCAACGAGATAAAACCGGTGAGCACGGCGCTGCTGGAGATGGAGCGCGGCGAACTCATCGTTGAAGCGGAATGATTTGGGGTTGGCGATGCTCACAGGTAAAAAGATAATTCTCGGAGTGACGGGCGGCATTGCCGCTTATAAGGCCGTTGAACTGGCCAGCCGCCTGAAAAAAGACGGGGCGGAGCTGCGCGTCGTTATGACGGAGGCCGCGGCGGCTTTTGTGCGGCCCCTCACTTTTCAGGCCGTCTCCGGCAATCCGGTCCATTTGCGCCAGTTTGAGGAACCGCGCGTCTGGAACATCGAGCATGTGGCGATGGCGGAACAGGCCGATCTCATCGTCGTCGCCCCGGCTACCGCCCATACCCTCGCCTGCATGGCCCTGGGCCTCGCCCCGGATCTGCTCACTTCCACGCTGCTCGCCGCCCGCTCGCCCATCCTCGCCGCCCCGGCCATGAACACGGCCATGTATGTTCATCCGGCCACCCAGGAAAACCTTTCTTTGCTGCGGGCGCGCGGCGTCGTCCTGATCGGCCCGGATGAAGGAGCGCTGGCCTGCGGGGAAACCGGCGCGGGGCGCATGAGCGAACCGGAGGCGATCGCGGCCGCCGCGCGGCGGCTGCTGACCGCCGGGCCGCTCGCGGGCCGGCGCGCCATCGTCACGGCCGGCGGCACCCGGGAACGCCTGGATCCCGTCCGCTATATCGGCAATTTCAGTTCCGGAAAAATGGGATACGCCGCCGCGGCTTCTCTGGCGGCGGCCGGCGCGGAGGTGACGCTGATCAGCGCCCCGACCGCCCTCTCCCGGCCGGCCGGCGTCCGCCTCATCGAGACGGAAAGCGCGCTGGCCATGCGGGACGCCGTGCTGGAGCTTTTCCCGGCCAGCGATATCGCGGTCATGGCGGCGGCGGTGGCCGACTACCGGCCGGCGGCCCCCGCGGCGCAGAAAATCAAGAAAAAAGGCGGCGACCTCACGCTCACGCTGACGGAAAATCCGGATATCCTCGCGGAATTGGGCCGACAGAGACAGGGCAAAGTCCTCGTGGGTTTCGCGGCGGAGACAGAGGACGCGCGCGCCCGGGGCGAGGAAAAACTCCGGCGCAAGAACGCGGATTTCCTCGTCTTGAACGATGTGACGCGAGCCGGGGCGGGCTTTGGCGCGGACACCAACATCGTCAGTTTTCTGTACCCCGGCGGCGGGATCCGGGATTTTCCTCTGCTGAGCAAAAGGGAAGTCGCGGATCTGATCACGGAAGAAATCGTTAGGCTTTTGCCGAATGATAATAAACCTGTAAAAGGAGAAAACGAAAAATGAGTGAGTGCCTGTTGACATCCGAGTCGGTGACGGAAGGCCATCCGGACAAATTGTGCGATCAGATCTCCGACGCCATCCTCGACGCGATCTTGCGCGAGGACAGGGACGCGCGCGTGGCCTGCGAAACTTTTGCCGCCACGGGACTTATCCTGGTAGGCGGGGAGATCACCACCAGCTGTTACGCGGACATCCCGCGCGTGGTGCGCGAAACGGTGCGCGGCATCGGCTACACGGACGCGGCTTTGTGTTTTGACGCCAACACCTGCTCCGTTATGACCTGTATCAACGAGCAGTCAAAAGATATAGCCCAGGGAGTAAACAACGCGCTGGAGACCCGCGGCGCCGGCGCGGAGGCGGATATAGGCGCCGGGGATCAGGGGATGATGTTCGGCTACGCGACCAATGAAACGGAAATGTTCATGCCCGCGCCGATCTATTACGCCCACGCTCTGGCCCGCCGGCTGGCGGAGGCGCGTAAAAGCGGGGAACTGCCCTGGCTGCGCCCGGACGGCAAAACCCAGGTGACGGTGGCCTATCGGGACGGGAAACCGGCCTGGATCGACACCATCGTGGTTTCGGCGCAGCATTCCCCGGATGTTTCGCCGGAGCAGATCCGCAAGGACATCATGAGTCAGGTGGTGGAAACGGCGCTGCCCGCCGCCATGCTGACGGGGGCCACGAAATATTTTGTCAACCCGACCGGGCGCTTCGTCATAGGCGGGCCGCAGGGCGACACCGGCCTCACGGGGCGGAAGATCATCGTCGACACCTACGGCGGCTTGGCCCGGCACGGCGGCGGCTGTTTTTCCGGCAAAGACCCGACAAAAGTCGACCGCTCCGGCGCTTACGCCGCCCGCTACGCGGCCAAAAATATCGTGGCGGCGGGACTGGCGGAAAAATGCGAATTGCAGATCGCTTACGCCATAGGCGTGGCTCAGCCGGTCTCCGTCAACGCCAACACCTTTGGCACGGGCCGGGCGCCGGACGGCGTCATTGAGGCCCTGGTGCGCAAGAATTTTGACCTCCGCCCCCGCGCCATCATCGACATGCTGGACTTGCGCCGCCCCATCTATAAACAGACGGCGGCTTACGGCCATTTTGGCCGCCCGGACATTGATCTGCCGTGGGAGCGGACGGACCGGGCCGCGGAACTCAGGGCGCAGGCCGGGATATAGAAAACGCCAAAACCAAGGAGAGTGAGGATCATGAGACAAATCTCCATATTTCTCGAAAACGCCAAAGGACGGCTGGCCCAGGTCCTGGATAAAATGGCCGAGCTCGGGGTGAATATCCGGGCGCTCTCTTTGGCGGACACCAAAGATTTCGGCGTTTTGCGCGTTATCGTCGACGATCCGGAATCCGTGGCGGCCAAACTGCAGGAAAACCATTATGTGGTCAAGATAACGCCGGTTTGGATCCTCCGGGTCCCGGACCGGCCCGGCGGACTGGCCGGGATGCTCGGCAAGCTTGTGGCGGAAGGCGTGGTGGTGGAATATATGTACGCTTTTGTGGAGACCGACGGCCTGACCGCCCAGGTGGTGCTGCGGCCCCGCGACCGGGAGATCATGGAGCGGGCGGTGCTGAAACACGGATTGAGTGAGGAAATCGCCGGGTGATACGTTTCGCTAAACGAATGGATCAATTCGCGCCGGGGGTGTTCACCCGGCTGGCCGCCGCCAAACAGGAGATCCTGAAGGCGGGAAGGCCCGTCGTCGATTTCAGCGTCGGCGCCCCCAATATCCCTCCCGCGCCCCATGTGCTGGAGACGCTGGCCCGCGCGGCGGCGGCGGGGGAAAACTATACCTACGCCTTAAGCGATCTGCCGGAGCTGACGGCAGCGGCGGCGGCCTGGTACGGGCGCCGCTTCGGCGTGGCTATCGACCCGGAAACAGAAGTCACGTCTCTTTTGGGTTCCCAGGACGGGCTGGCCCATCTTTGCCTGACTTTGGCCGATCCCGGCGACACAGTCCTCGTGCCCGAGCCCTGCTACCCGGTTTTCGCGGACGGGGCGCGTCTGGCCGGAGCGGAAATCGTTTTTATGCCGCAGCGGCCGGAAAACAACTGGCTGATCGATCTGGACGCCATCCCGGACAGGGTGGCGCGGCGGGCGAAACTGATGATCGTCTGCTATCCGAACAACCCGACCACGGCTGCGGCCCCGCCCGGTTTTTACGAAAAACTGACTGCCTTCGCCAAGGCGCGTGATATCGCCGTCCTGCATGACAACGCCTACAGCGAACTCGTTTTTGACGGCGGGCGGGCCGGCAGCTTTCTAGGCGTGCCCGGAGCGCGGGACGTCGGGCTGGAATTCAACTCGCTTTCCAAAACCTACGGGCTGGCCGGGGCCCGGATCGGGTTTGCCCTGGGTAACCGGGAGATGATCGCCCGGCTTAAACTGCTAAAATCCAATATAGATTTCGGTGTTTTCCTGCCCGTGCAAAAAGCGGCCGTCGCCGCCCTGAACGGGCCTCAGGACTGCGTGGCCGTCGCCCGCGCCGCTTATGAGCGCCGGCGCGACTTGCTGACGGCGGAGTTTTCCCGCGTCGGCTGGCCCATCAAACCTTCCCCGGCGACGATGTTCGTCTGGGCGGCGCTTCCGCCCTTTTTCCGCGGCGGCTGTGAGGATTTTGCCGAACAACTCATGCGGCTCTCCGGCGTCGTCGTCATCCCGGGCACGGCTTTCGGCCCTTCCGGGGAGGGGTACGTCCGCATCGCTCTGGTGCGCTCCGAGGAGGAAATAATCGCCGCCGCGGCCGCGATAGCGGAGAGCGGCATGTTGGGCTCCCGCGGGGGTTGAGAGAGACGGCATGACGACAAACAAAGCAAGCGGCAAACTGTGGCTGTACGACACGACTTTGCGGGACGGCGCCCAAGGCGAGGGCGTGCAGTTTTCACTGGAAAATAAACTGGATTACATCCGGGCCATGCAGGAGTGGGGCGCTCCTTATATCGAGGCGGGGTGGCCGGGCGCGAGTCCGAAAGACGACGAGCTGTTCGCGGCTTTGCGGGCGGAGGGCCCTTTCCGGCGGCCGGAGCGGATCGTGGCTTTTGGCAGCACCTGCAAGGCGGGGACTCAGGCCGATCAAAGCCCGGTACTGCGCGCGCTGGCCGCCAGCGGCGCCAAGACGGCGACCATTTTTGGAAAATCCTGGGAGTTACATGTGCGCGAGGTCCTGCGGACGGACGAAGCGGAAAATCTGCGCCTGATCCGCGCGTCGATCGAGTTTTTGACGCAAAGCGGGCTGGAGGTGTTTTTCGACGCGGAGCATTTTTTTGACGGCTGGAAGGAAAACCGCGATTTTGCCTGGCGGGTGCTGGAAGCGGCTCTCGGCGGCGGGGCGCGGGGAGTGGTCCTCTGCGATACGAACGGCGGCGCTCTGCCGGAGGAAGTACAGCGCGGGGTGCGCGAGACGCGGGAGGCTTTTTCCCCGGAGATCCTGGGCATCCACGCTCATAATGACGGCGGGCTGGCGGTGGCGAATACGCTGGCGGCGGTCGCGGCCGGGGCCAACCAGTTCCACTGCTGCTGGAACGGTTATGGAGAGCGCTGCGGCAACGCGAACCTCGGCACGTTGGTTTCTTTGCTGCAACTGAAGCTGGGCTATGAGGTCGTGGGCCCCGACCGGACCGAGCGGCTCGCCTATCTGAGCCGTTACGCGGCGGAGCTGGCCAACACTTTTTTCGACGAACGGCAGCCTTTTCTCGGGCGCAGCGCCTTCGCCCATAAAGCGGGCATGCATGTGGACGCCGTGCTGAAAGACAGCCGGACCTTTGAGCATATCGAGCCGGCGCTGGTCGGCAATACGCGGCGGATGCTGATTTCCGAGCAGGCGGGGCGGGCCGGCGTCTGGGAGCGGATGCGGCGTCTGCGGCCGGGTATCGGCAAGGATCATCCCGGCGTGGCGGAGGCGATGCGGCGGATCAAGGAAAAAGAGAACGAGGGATATCAGTTTGAGGCGGCGGAGGGCAGCCTGGATCTGCTTCTGCTCCGGGCGCTGGGCGGTTTTGCCGAGCCGTTCACGCTGGAGGATTACCACGTCTGGAGTGACCCGGCCCGCGGTGAACTGGACTCGGTGGCCGTGGTCAAAGTGGCGGTGGACGGCAGCTCCCTTCATCTGGCCGCCGAGGGAGACGGTCCGGTCAACGCGCTGGACCGGGCGCTCCGGCGGGCACTGTCCGCGTTTTTTCCGGCGCTGGAGCGTAGCGAGCTCATCGACTACAAGGTGCGCGTACTGGACGGGTCGAGGGGCACGGGGGCGCAGGTGCGCGTGCTGGCGGAAACCCGTTTCGGTTTGGCCAAATGGGGCACGATCGGCGTTTCGGCCAATATCCTGCGCGCGAGCGCCGGCGCTCTGCTGGACGCGCTTTATGTGGTGATCCTCCGGGAACAGGGCGCTCTTTGAGCGCCGGGCAGGCGCCGCCGGTTTATCTCGCGCCGATGGCCGGCGTCACGGACCGCGCTTTTCGGGAGATCGCGCGGGAAATATGCCCGGCGGTCCGGGTGGTGACGGAGATGATCAGCGCCAAAGCTCTGCTGCGCGATAACCGCAAAACATGGGCTATGCTGGCTTTAGGGGAGGAGGCGCCGCCCCGCGTCGTCCAGCTTTTCGGGCGCGACGCGGAGGAAATGGCCGCCGCCGCCCGGATCCTGATGGCGGCGGGCGCGGACGGGATCGACCTCAACATGGGCTGCCCGACGGCGAAAATCGTGAAAAACGGCGAGGGGGCCGCTCTCCTGCGCGACGGGCCGCAGGCGGTCGCCGTGGCCCGAGCCGTAGCCCGCGCCGTCCCTCTGCCGGTATCCGTCAAATGCCGTCTGGGCTGGAACGCGGCGGAGGCGGATACGGCGGCGCGCCTGGCCCCCCGCTGGGAGGAAGCGGGCGTCGCTTTTCTGACGGTACACGGGCGCACGCGGGAGCAGTTCTACGCCGGCCGGGCGGATTGGGCCGGAGTGGCCGCCGTCCGGGCCGCGACCGCCCTGCCGGTCGTCGTGAACGGCGATATCGCCTCGCCGGCTGACGCGCGGGCGGCGCTGGAGGTCACGGGCTGCACCGGGGTGATGATCGGCCGGGCGGCCCTGGGCAATCCCTGGCTCTTAGCCGCGGCCGCCGCCGAACTGTCAGACCCCGCCGGGGCCTGGCCGCCGCCGGAGCCGCGGGAGCGGGCGCGGGCGGCCCTCCGGCATTTGGATAAACTGCTGGCCTACAAGGGCGAATATATCGGCGCGCGGGAAATGCGCAAGCATTTCGGCTGGTACTGCAAGGGCCGGCGCGGAGCGGCGGTCCTGCGCGCGGCGGCCCTGCGGGCGGAAACTGCCGCGGAGCTGCGGGCGCTCATCCGGGAGACTTATAGGCACCTCTAAGTATTTAGAGGTACCCTTATTTTTAATCACCATATTGCCGCGGGCCGCGCGGCGGTGTATAATAAATGTTGGAGAAGCAT
>JAISEW010000163.1 GCA_031263945.1 Gracilibacteraceae bacterium
ATAATACATTATAAAGCATTTAATTTCAAGTATATTTTGTTTATTGGTTTACACCACGCATCTTGGTTTGTTTGTCCCGCCATGTAAAAAGCCGCCGGATAACTCGGCGGCTTCTATAAAACAAGTGTATGTCTTAGTAGGTGTGCGCATTATATCATGCCATGTCTACCCCTAAAATATAGTCACACCCAACGAGTTCACAAAAATTGGCCTAACCATAGCAGCACTTCGAACCATTACGTAGTTATTTTCGTCATTAACAACCGCAACTCTCCCAACGCTCCCAGAACAAGAGATTAGCACATCATTCCGAGATGGATTGCATCGTTTGGATATTCTCTCGTACTCAACTTTATCAACATAGTCAACACTTCCCAAAGATATTTCACCATGCGCTCTAACAAGACCGAGGCGGGTTCATCGGTCGGGTCTTGCGGGACGAGTTTTCCACGAATTGCGAGGTCGAGGATTTTTTGACGCAGTTGTTTCGTGTTCATTCGTCTGCCTCCGTTTCCTCGTTCTCGGCGGCGTTATCAAGCAGTTTGATCATCTCGTCCGCATCTGGCAAGGCTTTCTGCCATTCCTTTGGCATCTCGTTCTTCGTTCTGTAGGTTGCCACTCCCATAGGTTTGGTATAATCCCGGACAGCAAACTCGACCGTATTGCGGCTCGCTTCCTTACAACGTATTTCCCTACGCTGTAATACAGGGACAGCAATTCCTTGTTGACCAGTTTCGCCGCTTGGTAACGGGAACGGATAATCGCTTCTTTAATGACGCTCGCCGCATCGCCAAAATCAAAAATCCTGTTATCGTCTATCACTCGTCCACCTCGCCAATCAACTGTTCAAGGTTGCCCACCGCAGTGACGATAGCTGATGACTTTTCTTTGATGAGGGCAAGTAGTTCGGCAAGAGTGTAATCATCGGGGCCACCGCCGGATTTTATCCATGTGATGTCGAGGCTTGTCTTGTCGCGAGCCATGATTTCGTCATAGGTCATTGGTAAAAGTCATGGAGGACTTTTTGCCGAAGGGCGGATTCGTCAGGATATAATCGAACCTGTCGCCGGGGTCGGCAATCAGGGAATCGGCGCGGGTAATCGGCGGCACTCCGTCGAAGTCGCTGATGTTATGCAGGAACAGGTTCATTAAGCACAAACGATAGGTGCTTTGGACGATTTCCCAGCCTTTGAACATCTTGAATTTCAGAAACTCCTTTTGGTTGCGGTTAAGACGGTTGCTGTATTCACGCTCAATATAGGTTTTCACAGCATAAAACTAAAATCGCCGGCGGCTCAGGCAGCGCACGCGGATCCGGCATAAAAGCATCAAACGCGGTAATTCAATTCCGCCCGGCTTTCAAGATATCTTTCCAGTTTGCGTTTCACCCTCTGCAAGGCGTTATCGATCGATTTCACGTGCCGGCGCAGTTCGGCGGCTATTTCCTGGTATGATTTGCCATCCAAATAGGCCATCAGCACCTGCCATTCCAGGGCGCTCAATATTTCGCCGATCTTTTCCTCGATATCGTCAAATTCTTCCCGGCTGATGATGAGCTCCTCGGGGTCGGACATGCGCGCGCCGGAAATGACGTCTATCAGCGTGCGGTCGGATTCGTCGTCATAAATAGGTTTGTTCAGGGAAACATATGAGTTGAGCGGGATGTGCTTTTGCCGGGTGGCCGTTTTGATGGCGGTGATGATTTGCCGCGTCACGCAGAGTTCCGCGAAAGCGCGAAAAGAAGACAATTTATCGCCGCGAAAATCGCGAATTGCCTTGTATAAACCGATCATGCCTTCTTGGATTATGTCTTCGCGGTCGGCGCCGATGAGAAAATAGGACCGCGCTTTAGCTCGCACAAAATTTTTATATTTATTGATCAGATATTCCAGAGCGGCGTTGTCGCCTGCTTTAGCCAGTTGCACCCATTCTTCGTCCAGGATTTCCGCGTCGATGGCCGCCGCGGGATCGTCGTCACTATTGTTATGCAGCGCTAATATCAAAAAACATCAACTCCTGTTCGCGCATATGACTTGATTATACATGAGGCGCCATGCCCCGTCAAGCCGCTTTTCCAAGGAATTCCCGCTCTCCGCGTAAAATTTTTACAGTTCAGAGCCGACCTCTCTCCCGCCGTCATTCCGGCTTTATGCCGGAATCCATCCCGTTTCCTGTCTTTTGGATTGCTTCGCTGCGCTCGCAATGACGGCTCTGAACAGTAGCGTAAAATTTTTTCCCATATTCACGGCTAAAATTGCTTACCGGGGTGATTTGTGTTATGATTTTAATAAAATAGTCCAATGAACGGAGATACTGATGGAAACAACCGAAACGCATAACGAAGCCGCCATCCGCAACATCGCTATTATCGCCCATGTCGATCACGGCAAAACCAGTCTGGTCGACATCATGCTCCGGCAGAGCGGCGCTTTTCGCGCGAACGAGCAGGTGGCGGAACGGGTCCTGGACTCAAGCGATCTGGAGAGGGAGCGCGGCATCACGATTTTATCCAAAAACACGGCCGTCTACTGGCGGGGGGTGAAGATCAACATCGTCGATACCCCCGGTCACGCCGATTTCGGCGGCGAAGTGGAGCGGGTGCTGAAAATGGTGGACGGGGTGCTGCTGGTGGTGGACGCTTTTGAGGGGCCGATGCCGCAGACGAAATTCGTCCTGCGCAAAGCGCTGGAACTGCGGCTCAAACCGATCGTCGTCATCAATAAAGTCGACCGCGCCGACGCCCGCCCTTACGAGGCGGCGGACGAAGTCGTCGAGCTGTTCCTCCAGCTGGACGCGACGGAGGAACAGCTGGATTTTCCCATAGTGTACACATCGGCGCGCGAGGCGATGGCCGGTTTTGACCCCGGCGACCTGCAGCCGGATTTTACCCCGCTGTTCGAGACGATCCTCACGCAGATACCCGCGCCGGCGGCCGATACAGACGGGCCGCTGCAAATGCTGATCACGACGCTGGATCACGACGATTATCTCGGCAAGATCGCCATCGGCCGCGTGGTGCGCGGCAGCGTCAAGGCCAATTCTCCCGTCGGGATCATCAAGCGTGACGGGGCGCTTAAAAAGGCAAAAATTGTCAAATTATTCACTTTTGACGGGCTGAAACGCCTGGACGCCGCGGAGGCTTTTGCCGGCGATATCGCGGCCCTGAGCGGCATTCCCGACGTCGGCGTCGGGGAAACGGTCGCCGACCCGCTGGCGCCCGAGGCCCTGCCGGCGATAGAGATAGACGAGCCGACCATCAGCATGACTTTCATGGTAAACGACAGCCCCTTCGCCGGCGAGGAAGGGACGCACGTCACCTCACGCAAACTGCGCGACCGCCTGTTCAAGGAAGTGGAGACCAATGTCAGTCTCCGCGTGGCGGAAACCGGCAGCATGGACGCTTTTCTCGTCTCCGGCCGCGGGGAGCTGCATCTGTCCATCCTCATCGAGACCATGCGCCGCGAAGGTTTTGAAATGCAGGTCTCCAAGCCGGAAGTCATCCTGAAGACGGTAGACCGCGTGAAATGCGAGCCCTACGAGCTTTTGATCTGCGACGCCCCCAACAGCGCCGTCGGCGTCGTCATCGAAACTTTGGGCGCCCGCAAGGCGGAAATGCGCGGCATCACCGCTTTGGCCGGCGGCGTGACGCGGCTGGAGTTTCTCATCCCGGCCCGCGGCCTCATCGGGTTTCGCGGCGAGTTCCTCACCACCACGCGGGGCGAGGGCGTGATGAATCATGTTTTCCATTCCTATCAGCCCTACAAGGGTGAGATCCGCCGGCGCGGGCACGGCGTCCTCATCGCCTCCGACACCGGTCTGGCCACGGCCTACGCCCTGCATCAGGGGCAGGAGCGCGGCGCCCTGTTTCTCGCCGCCGGGGCCCGGGTCTATGAAGGCATGATCGTCGGGGCTTCGTCGCGGGAGCAGGATATCGAGCTGAACATCACCCGCAAGAAACAGCTGACCAATATGCGCGCCAGCGGAGCGGACGAGGCGCTGCGTCTGGAGCCGCCGCGCCTGTTCAGCCTGGAGGAATCGCTGGAGTTTATCAACGACGACGAATTGATCGAGGTGACGCCGGAAAATATCCGTCTGCGCAAGAAATATCTGGATAAAAATTCCCGGGTCAAATACGCTAAGGCCCTCGCGGCCGTGGCCGGCAGCGGCCTGTGAGACTATTACGCTTCCCGCTCGATCCGCACTCGCCGCCCTTCCAGACGCACCTTGCCCGCCGCGATCAGGCGCACCGCCTCCGGCAGCAGCAAATGCTCTTCTTGCAAAATGCGCGCCGCCAGCGTTTCTTCCGTATCTTCTTCGTACAC
>JAISEW010000175.1 GCA_031263945.1 Gracilibacteraceae bacterium
GACGGGTTTTCCGCGGACAGAGAGCGGTGCCGAGTATGATTTGCTACAAAACCGTTTTACCGCCGAGTATGCTGGCTACGCGGCGGAATTGAGTTCGGACTGGGAGACCCCGGGCGAGCTGGCGGCGCGTATAAGTGAGGACGCCCCGGCGGTCGCGGCCAAGCTTCTGGATATGTCCCATAAGGGACTTATTTACCGCAAAAACATCGACGATAAGGTATACTACAAACTGATGCCTTGGATCTTAGGCATCATGGAATTTCAGGTCAACAGAGGCGGCTCCGACGCGGATTTTCGGGCCACCCAGGGCAGATATTTCGTCGCCGGATACGGCAAAACCATGTGGGGCAACCGACTGCCGCTGCTGCGCTATGTTCCGGTCAACACGGCGCTGGTGCAGGAAAACAGAGTGAGGGCCTGCGACGACATCATGGCCTCATCGACCGGAAAGGGCGCGTCGGGGTAATGGAGTGCATCTGCCGGCAAGGGGCGGCGGCTCGGGGCGAACGCTGCCGCCATGTGAACCACCCTACGGAAACCTGTCTGGTTTGCGATACCTGGGCCGATTATTTTGTGGGAAACGGCGACGCCAGATATATCTCCAAAGACGAGGCCAAGGATCTGCTGCGGCGGGCGGAGCGGGAAGGTCTGCTGATCGAAACCGCCAACACGGACAGCACGGATACGATATGCATGTGCTGTTCCTGCTGCTGCGGGCCGCTGAAACTGCTCCGGGCCAGCGCCGGCGCCGCCAGAGACTACGCCGGCAACTATGTTTGCGTCAAAGATGAGGCGCTGTGTACTCATTGCCTGAAATGCACGGAGCGCTGCGTTACGGACGCGCTAGTCAAGGCGGAAAACGGCAAACCCGCGCTTGCCGCCGGCAAATGCGTCGGCTGCGGTCTCTGCGTCAGCGCCTGTCCGGCCAAAGCTCTGAAACTCGTCGTCAAACCGGAAGCAAAACTCAACATCCCCTTTAGGACAGTGGACGAACTGCAAAGCAGATTAGCCGAGGAGCGTCTAGCGGAGTCATAAAATTACCACTCCCCCGCCCCCGCCTATGCTGCCCTTCCCGCCGGAGTTTTCTCGCGCCGGCGGGAATTTTTATTTAGTGGCATCAGCAAGGTGGAAACCGCGGAACGCGAGTACAGGGGCCTATCCGCGACAATTACCCGAAGTATGTGCTTCGCGCGGATGAATTCGCGGGCGGGAACCATAAGGGGATCAAAACCATGCACTCCGCGGATTTTTTGTCGTCAAACGAGTATTGATGTTGAAATATCCTCGGCGCGCGCTTATCCACAGGGGGCAGGGCGGGAAACAAGCATTTTTTCCGTTTTTACACATTGTCCACAACTTGATGTGCATAACTTTTCCACGACTTCGGCAGGAAATCAGCCTGAATTGGGGGAATATTATAACGCGGCGCGGTTAATATAAAAGCGGCGCTATCATGATCGGCGGCGGCAGTCGGCGCGGCCGGCGACGCGACGGAGGGGGTTGACCTATGAACGTATTGGTTCGCGGCAAACAATTCAAAGTAACGGACGCTTTGAAAGAGTACGCGCAAAAACGCGTGGGCAAGTTATCTAAATTTTCTGATGATTTTTCCGATATCCATGTGGTGCTTTCCGTGGAGCGCGAGCGCCAGAAGGTGGAAGTCACCGCGCCCCTGAGCGGTTTTATTCTGCGCGGGGAAGAAGCGACGGTCGACATGTTTACATCCATCGATCTCGTTGTGGAAAAACTGGAACGCCAGATGATGAAATACCGCAAGCGCATCGACCGCAAGCGGGGCAAGGCCCAGTGGGAAGAAGCCCAGCTCGCCCACGATATCGCGGCGGGACTGGTGAAACCTGACGACGAGGAAGACGACGACAACGTCGTGCGGGTGAAAAAATTCCCCGCGCGTCCCATGTCGGCGGAGGAAGCCCTGATGCAGATGAATCTGCTCAGCCATAATTTTTATGTATTTTTAGATATGGACACGGAAAAGATTTGCGTCGTCTACCGCCGGCGGGACGGGGATTACGGTTTGCTGGAACCGGAATATTAAAAAAACGCCCGTGTTTTTTCATCCAAGTTTAATAAACGGCTAATCCATGCTCCATTGTGCTTTAATCAGCGCGTGTTACCATGTCTCCGGCGGGGAAAAAGCGCCGGAAAGGGGAGTTCTCATAAAATGGAAATCACGATGGAGCAAGTTAAAAAACTGCAGGAACACGCCGACGTCAGTTTTCGCGAGGCCAAGGCCGCGCTGGAGGGAGCGGGGGGCAATCTGCTGGAGGCGCTTATCGCCCTCGAAGCCCAGGGCAAAGCGCGGCCCGGCGGCGGCAGCTACCGCACGGATCAGCAATATGCCGCGGCGGGTCAGGCCTGGGAGAGGTGCGAATTTCAGCGGCGCTATGAACGCGAGCGCCGCGCCGGCTGGTTCCGCCGTCTCTGGCAAAAGGCGCGGGAACTTTTTCACAAAGGCAACGTCAATCATTTTGAGGCCTGGCGGGGCGGCAATCAGGTCGTGGTCATGCCGGTGAATCTGCTGATCATCGTACTCGTCCTTTCTTTCTGGGTGGTCGTGCCGGTCCTGGCCGCCGCCTTGTTCTTCGGGTTCCGCTATCGCTTCCGCGGACCGGATCTGGAGCGGGAGACGATCAACGGGGCGATGGACAAAGTATCGAACGCGGCCGAAAGCATAAAACGCTCTGTGAATGGGGACGACGGGACACGGGATGGAGAAAATTCTACTCATTGAAGATGAAGAAAAAATGGCCCGCATGGCGGAGCTGGAGCTCTGCCATGAGGGTTATACCGTACTCAAGGCCGCGGACGGGCTGAGCGGTCTCGCCTTGGCGGAAAAAGACGTGGATCTCATTTTGCTGGACATCATGCTGCCCGGTCTTTCCGGCCTGGAAGTCCTGCGCCGGCTGCGCAAAAACTCCGACGTCCCCGTCATCCTGCTGACGGCGCGGGACGCGGTCGTCGATAAAGTGGCCGGCCTGGACGCGGGCGCGGACGACTACATAACGAAGCCTTTCGCCATCGAGGAATTGCTGGCCCGGATCCGGGCCGCTCTGCGCAAACAGGCCCCGCGCCGGCAGTCGGGCGAGGGGACGCTGTCCGCCGGCCCGCTCACGCTTGACCCGGCCCGGCATGAAGTGAAGGTGAACGGCGCCGCGGTGGAGCTGACCAACCGGGAATTTGAGCTTTTGCATTATCTCATGCAAAACAAGGGGCTGGTCCTTTCCCGCGATACTTTGCTGGAGCGGGTCTGGGGCTATGAATACCCGGGCGGGGCTAACACGGTCGACGTCTATATCCGGTTTTTGCGCGGCAAAATAGACGAAAAAATCGGCGTCCGCCTCATCCAAACCGTGCGCGGCGTCGGTTACCGGCTGACGGACGAAAACTGATGCCGGAGAAGATCAGCCTGCCGCGGGAAAAATCCCTGACCCGCCGCTTGAATACCAAACTCGTATCGCGTCAGCTCAGCGCCTTCCTGCTGTTCGACGCTTTTCTCCTCGTTTTGGGCGTCGCCTTAGTCTTCTTTTACGCGGAATGGGGCGCGGCGGAATATCAGAGGGCCGGTTTGACGCCGGGAGCGGAGCCCATGCCGGCCGGTCCCGGCTGTACGGCGGTTTTGGCGGCGGAGACGCCCGCCGCCGCCCGCCAGATCCTCTGGCTGGACAAGCTGTTTGGCGCGCCGGCCTGGCGGGATCTGTCTTTCAGCGGCGGCGGCGATTTCTGGCGCCAATTGGACGGTTTGTCCTACCGGTTCTATTTTCCCTGTCCGGGAGGATCCGCGCTTTACGCGGTCGCGGTCGGCCGTTTTCTGCAGGTCGGCTGCGTGATGATGAGCGCTCTCGTCGTCTGGCAGATACTGATGTTCGTTTCCGTCACCATCCGCAATCAGCGGGATATCGCCGCCGTCCTCCGCCCGCTGCGTGAACTGAGTGATTACGCCCAGGCGCTTTCCGCCGGGGCCGGAGGGGCGGAGGGTCTGAAGGCCATCGCCGGCGCTCTTTCCGCTATCAGCGGCGACGATCTGCGAGAGCGGGTGCCTCTGAGCGGATTCAGCGAGGATCTCCGGCCGCTGGTCCGATCCGTAAACGAAATGCTGGAACGCCTGGACGCCTCCTACCGCTCGCAGATCCGTTTTGTTTCCGACGCCTCCCATGAGCTGCGCACGCCCATCTCCGTCATCTACGGCTACGCCAATTTGCTGACCCGCTGGGGCGCGGAGGATCCGGCCACTCTGCGCGAGTCGGTGCAGGCGATCAAGACGGAAGCGGAAGCGATGAAAGAATTGGTAAACCAGCTCCTGTTTCTGGCCCGCGGCGACAGCGACTCCATCCAGCCGGAGATGAAGCCGCTGCAACTGGAAGATATTGGAGCGGAAGTGCTGCGGGAAGTGGAAATGATCGACCCCGCTCACCGCTACAGCGCCGATTGGCGGCCGGCGCCCGCCGTACTCGGCGATACCGGCCTGATCAAACAATTGCTGCGCATAGTCATCGACAACAGCATGAAATACACGCCGGTCGGCGGTCATATCACGCTCAGCGCCGGCGCGCGCATGGACGGCGGCGGCGTCACGGCGTTTCTGGCCGTGTCGGACGAAGGGCCGGGCATACCCGCCGAGGCTCTGCCGCACGTGTTCGACC
>JAISEW010000020.1 GCA_031263945.1 Gracilibacteraceae bacterium
TTCCGCCAGTCGGTAAATATTATCCTTGATCTCGTTGGTGATATGGGGGATGACTTGCACCGTGCCGCCTAGATAATCGCCGCGCCGTTCTTTGGTGATGACCGACCAGTAAATTTTTCCGGTGGTCACGCTGCTGTTTTTCGTCAGCGGCACATCGATAAAACGCTCGTAATGACCCAGGTCGAGGTCGGTTTCCGCGCCGTCGTCCGTGACAAAAACCTCGCCGTGCTGATACGGGCTCATCGTGCCCGGGTCAACGTTAATATAGGGGTCAAATTTTTGGATGGCCACGCTCAGCCCCCTGTTTTTGAGTAAACAACCCAGAGAAGCCGCTGTAATGCCTTTGCCGAGCGAACTGACCACCCCGCCGGTCACAAAGATAAATTTCGCCATCTTTCCTACCTTACATGCTTTCCGGGGCTGACACGCCCAATATCGCCAGCGCGTTGGCGATCACCCGGCGCACGCCCCAAACAAGCGCCAGACGCGCCGACCGCAGATCTTCGTTTTTCGCCTGCAGCACGCGGCAGCTGTTGTTAAAACTGTGGTACAGACCCGCCAGTTCGATGAGATAACCCGTCAGGCGATGCGGTTCCGTCCGCTCGGCGGCGACAGCGACCACTTCCGGCCACAGCGCCAGCTGCCGCAAGAGGTCCGTTTCCCACTGATTGGCCAGCAGGGCGAGAGCGGCGGGCGGCGGCGCCTGTTCCGTCTCCAGGCCGAGAGCCTGAGCGCGGCGGATGATGCTGCACACGCGGGCGTGGGCGTATTGCACATAGAAAACAGGGTTTTCCGCCGATTCTTTTTTGGCCAGATCAAGGTCAAAGTCGACCGTGGAATCGGGGGCCCGCATGAGGAAAAAGAAACGGGCGGCGTCGCGGCCCACCTCGGTGATGAGTTCCCGCAAAGTGATATACCGGCCGGAGCGTTTGGACATTTTGACCACTTCCCCGCCTTCGATCAGGCGGACAAACTGCATGAGAACGACCTGGAAAGCGCCGGGATCCAGCCCCAAAGCGCCGAGCGCCGCCCGCATCCGCGCCACGTGGCCGTGATGGTCGGCGCCCCAGACGTTTATCAGCCGCGTAAAACCGCGGGCGAATTTATGGCGGTGGTAGGCGATGTCGGCGGCAAAATACGTGGGGGTGCCATCCGAGCGGATCATGACTTCGTCTTTTTCTTCGCCCAGAGACACGCCTTTGAGCCAGAGCGCCCCTTCCCGCTCGACGGTATGCCCGCTTTCCGTCAGCGCCGCCAAAGTGTCCCGCACATAGCCGGAAGTGTGCAGATATTTCTCGCTGAACCATACGTCGTAATCCACGCCAAAATCAGACAGCGTCCGCCGCATGGCGGCTATTTTTTCCGTCAGGGCGTAGACGGTCAGGGCCTCGCGCCGGTCAGCCGCGTCCATATCCAGATAAACTTCGCCGTCCCGGGCGATGAGATCCCGCACCGTCTCCGTGATGTCCTCGCCGTGATAGCCGTTTTCCGGGATGTGCCCCTCCCGGCCCAATATTTGGAAATATCTGGCTTCAAGGGACAGGGCCAGATTGTGGATCTGGTTTCCCGTATCATTGATATAAAATTCCCGCTCCGTCTCATAGCCGGCAAAAGAGAGCAGCGCGGCCAAACTGTCGCCCAAAGCCGCTCCGCGCGCGTTACCCATATGCAAAAGCCCGGTCGGATTCGCACTGACGAATTCCACCTGCACTTTTTGTCCGCGGCCCATATCGGAAGCGCCGTAACGGGGCCCGGCCGCGAAAATTTCCGGCAAAACGCCGGCCAGCCAGGCCGGATCAAGCCGCAGATTGATAAAACCGGGGCCGGCGACGCTCGTTTCCGCTATCCAGACGCCTTCCGGACGCAAATAGCGCAATATGATCTCCGCGACGGCCCGCGGCGCTTTGCGCGTCTCTTTGGCCAGCAGCATGGCCGCGTTCACCGCCAGGTCGCCGTGAGCGCGTTCGCGCGGTTCCTCCAGCGTAAAAGACGGCGGCGCCGCGAAATCCAGTTCTCCCGCCGCCCGAGCGGCCAGCAGGGCTTCGGTGAAACGTTCTTGTATGTTATGGCGCAATTCACTGTATATACTCATGCAAACTCCCCACGGAAAAAGACCTTCCGGCAAGGAAGATCTTTACTGGAACCGTCAGCCGGCGTTTCAGTTATTTTTTCCGGCGATTTTTGCGGGCCCGGCTGCGGCAGTGGCCCGCGCACAATAGCCCTAAACCGAAAGTGATCCCGCCCGCCACCGCCGGATGGGTACATACCCATTCTTTCGCTTTGCCGGCGGATTCCGCGCATTGGCTGGCCAAAGATTCCGCGTTTTTCTTCGGATCGTCCATAAACCGCAGCGCTTTCTCCCCAAGCGCTTTTGCCGCAAAACCGCAGATCTCCAGCGCTAAACCGCCGACCACCACCGCGCCTTCAGCCAGTTGCGTCACATTTGCCATAATCGTCCTCCTCTTTTCCGGGGATGATCCTCGCTTCTCTTTTATTATCATACCTGACTCCGCCCCGTTTGTCCACCCTTTACCCGCGGATAGGCGCGGATATTTTTTGTGGTTTTTTGCGTATTATTCAATTTTGCTTTACCCGCCGTCCATTCCCGCAAGCATAATTTGCTATGGACATTCGTGTTTCTATATTATACTGTTCCTGAGCGGCGGACACTCGGAATGGCAAAGCGATTGCGACTAAGACTGACTGAGGCGAACAGGCAAAAAAATAATGCTTTTTTCGCAATAAATAATAAAAAAAGCGTTGCATTACCACTTCGGTAGCGAATCGACAACACTTTAGCAACACACCTTATCTTAGAATAAGGCGAATAAATTCTTAGCTTTACAGTATATACGATCCGGGGATCAATACATCTGCTTAATATACATCGTATTTTTGCAGATGAAATGAAGCGATGGGCGGGAATGGTTTCAAAAAATATAAAATTCATATTACGTCCTAAATAATAACAATTACAGAAAGGCAGTTGGCGCACATGAATTTTTTGGACAATCCGTCTCATTTAGTGATGGAAAAAACCATGGATGCTCTATGGCAGCGGGCGCGCGTACAGTCGGAAAATATCGCTAACGCTGCGACGCCGGGCTACAAGCGGAAGGTGGTCGATTTCGAGGAGGAGCTGCAGCGGCATGTCAGCGCTCTGAGCGCGGCGGACTCGCGCGGAGACAAGATGCTGGCCATAAGCGAACTCCAGCCGCGCGTATATGAGGATAAGACCACCAATGTGAATGTGGACGGTAATAATGTGGAGCTTGACCAGGAGTTTCTGGAGATGACGGATACGTTGACGCAGTATCAGTATTTACAGCGTTTGCTCAGTGACGGCATGGCCCGGCTGCGTTACGCCATTACGGAAGGGAGAGGATAAAAGAGTGGCTTTTTTGAGTTCTCTGGACATCGCCGGATCCGGACTGACCGCGCAGAAAACCCGTATTGACATATTGACGCAAAATCTGGTCAACGCGGAGACCACCCGCACAGAAACCGGCGCGCCCTATAGGCGCAAGATCACGATTTTCCAGGAAAAACGAGACGGGCATTTCGGCTCTTATCTGGGCCGGGCCTTGGGGGGATCGACGCCCGGCGTGAAGGTGGCGGCGGTGATCGAGGATGAGCGCCCGCTCAAACCGGTTTTTGACCCGGAGCATCCGGACGCGGATGAAAACGGTTATGTCTGGATGCCCAATGTGGACAAGGTGAAGGAAATGAGCGACATGCTCTCGGCGACGCGGGCTTACCAGGCGGATATTACCGCGGTCAACATCATCAAAACCATGGCTTCCCAGGCCCTGCAAATAGGCAAATAACGCGGCGAACCCGCGGCTGAAACGAGGATGAATGCATGAATGAAGTTTTTTTGAGCCAAAATTTCATCAACCCTCTGGAACAGTTTGCCGGCGCGGCGCCGGACCGGCGGACGTCCGCTGCGGGCGCGGAGGGGCAGACGCCCTTTGCCGATATTTTTCGGGGATTGGTCGAGACTGTTGACGCGACAAGCGCCATTGAGGAAGCGGCGGCGCTGGCCGCCGCGAGCGGCGACGTCGATCAGCTGCATACGCTGACCATAGCGTCAGTCAAGGCAGATCTGGCTTTGCAATTGTTTGTCCAGCTCCGCAATAAAGCCCATGACGCTTATTCCGAGATCATGCGGATGGGTACCTGATTGGAGAGAGCATGAATTTCAAAAACCTGAGAGACAAATACTTGCAGCCCGTACTCTCTTGGTGGCAGGCGCTGGAAAGTAAACGCCGCCGGCGCCTCATGATCGCGGCCGGCATCTTTATGGCCCTTGTCGTCGCTTTGGTGATTTTCCTGAATTACCAGCCTTATGTTAATTTATTCACAAATTTAAGCTCAGCCGAATCGTCGGAGATTTTGTCGCGTCTGCAGGAAATGGGCGTCAGCGCCAAAATGGAATCCGGCGGCGCGATCCTCGTCCCGAAAAACCAGGAAGCAGCCCTTAAAATGAGCCTGGCGACGGAAGGTTATCCTAAGAGCGGGTTCAGTTATGATATTTATATCAATAATGTCGGAGCGATGACCACGGATTCCGATCGGCGCGCCTACCGGCTTTTTCAGTTGCAGGAGCGGATGCAGCAGGCTGTGCGCACGATCAGCGGCGTGACGGACGCGGTCGTGACCATATCGGAAAACACGGCCGGCTCGTCCGTTTTGACGAGTTCGCAGACCCCGGCTTCCGCCAGCGTGCTGGTGACCATGCTGGGAAGCGAGGATCTGACGGCCGCTCAGGTGAACGGCATCAAGCAGTTGGTGGCCAAAGGCGTACAGGGCATGAGTAAAGAAGATGTCGCCGTGATCAACAGCGTCAGCGGCAACGAGATGGGCGCCAGCGCCGACAGCGTCAGCGGCCGGGCTACGGATAAAATGGAAATAGAAAAACAGATAGACACGACGATTGAAACTAAAGTGCGCGATATCCTCCGGCCTTTGCTCGGCGAGGGATATGCCACCGTCGTGGCTACTTCGCGCGTCAGCACCGACGCCGGCGTCGTGCAGTCCGTTACTTATACGCCGATGAACGAAGACGGTACCACCGGCGTGACCGCCAGCGAGGAACATTATCTGGAAGGCCGGAACCAGGAAGTGCTGGCCGCAGGCGCGCCGGGCGCGGAGACGAACGCGGATGTGCCTACCTATGAGGAATTGATGAATGGGGAAGAAGGCGGCTATTTCGTCAATAAATATGACTATGACTATTATGTCAATGAGCGCAAGGAGCAGGTAGAGCGTTCCGACGTGGTAATCGAGAGCATCGGCGTCAGCGTGGTCATTTTCTCAGACGTGCTGACCGAGATCGACCGGGTGGAACTCACATCTTTGGTCGCCCGCACGGCGAACGTGCCGGAAGACGACGTGTTCATCATGATGCGGGAATACTCGTCGCCGCCGGCCCCGCCGTCAGCGGTGGAATATCTGCGCACTAACTGGTGGATCGCCGTGGCCGCCGCAGCCATTTTCCTCATAGTCGCCGTTATTATCGCCGTCCTCGTCGTCAGGCGGAGACAGCGCCGGACTATGGAAGAATTCGAGCGGGCGGCGCAGGAAGAAGAAACAGCTCGGATGCGCGCCGAGACGGAGATCCCGATTCCGGAAGAAAGCCAGCAGCAGAAACTTTCGCGGCAAATCAAGAGTTTCGCCGACGAACATCCGGAAATCGCGGCTCAGCTCATCCGGAGCTGGATGAAAGGAGACGAGTGACATGGCGGTCATGAATAAAGAGTATATGGGACTTTCCGGCTCGCAAAAAGCCGCGGCCGTCATGATCTCCCTCGGCGCGGAAACGGCGTCGAGCATTTATAAAAACCTGCGGGAAAATGAAGTGGAACAGGTCACCTATGAGATCGCCCGCCTGAAAAACCTTTCCGCCGAGACATTTGAAAATATTCTGCAGGATTTTTACGGCATTTGCCTTGCCCAGCAGATCATCGCCGAGGGCGGGCTGGACTACGCGCGGGAAGTCTTGGAAAAAGCTTTCGGCGCGCCGATGGCCACACAGTTTTTGGAAAAGGTGACGAAATCATTGCATACCAAAGCTTTTGAATTTATCCGCAAGGCGGATTATAAAAACCTCATGGCCATCATTCAGAACGAGCATCCGCAGACGATCGCTCTCATACTTTCCTACGCGCGTTCCGATCAGGCTTCTACCATTCTGGCCGAGCTGCCCAACACGACCAAGATCGAAGTGGTGGAACGCATCGCCAAAATGGACCGCACTTCGCCGGAAGTGATCAAAGAAGTGGAAAAAACGCTGGAACGCAAATTCTCATCTATCGTCTCCACTGATTTCACCGAGCTGGGCGGCGTGGACTATATCGCGGAGATCATGAACGATATGGACCGGGGCAGCGAGAAATACATTTTCGACGAACTGGCCAAAAAAGACGCCAAACTGACGGAAGAGATCCGCAAGCGCATGTTTGTGTTCGAGGATATCATCAATTTGCAGCCGCGGGATATTCAGCGGGCTCTGCGCGAAATCGACGCCGCCGATCTGTCCCGCGCGCTCAAAGGGGCTTCGCCGGAGGTGCAGGAAGTATTCTTCTCGAATCTGTCCAAGCGTATGAGCGAGACGGTGCGTTCCGATATGGAAGACACGGTCGTGCGCATGAGAGAAATGGAAGAGGCGCAGCAGAAGATCGTCGCTATATTCCGTCAATTGGAAGAACAGGGACAAATTACCATTGCCAAGGGCGGGGGAGATGATATTGTTGGCTAATGTCATTAAATCCGGTTATGTAAACCTGGGAGAGAGCTACGAGCTGGATCCGGAAATATTCAAACCCAGTTTGGAAATCGCGGAGACAGACGAAAGAGAAACGGAAGCGATGGCTTTTTCCCGCCAGCTGATCATGGAGGCTCGCCAGCAGGCCGGGCGGATCAAGCAGGAAGCGCTGGATTCCGCCCATAAAACTTTGACGGCGGCGGCGCAGGAGCGCGAACGGCTCTTGGCCGAAGCGGAAAAATCCGCGCGGGAGCGAGGTTACGCCGAAGGATATGACGCGGGTTACGCCAAAGGATATAAAGAGGCGCGCGAGTCGCAGCGGGAGATCGCGACGGCGCTGACGGAAGCTTTTTCCGCGCTGGAAAACGAATGGGAGCGGCATTTGAGCGAAAGTCTCGACGATTTGAAATACCTGGCGCTGGAAGTGGCGGAAAAGATCGTCGGCCGTGAGATCGCCGCCGACCGCGATATTTATTTTGGCATGATAGACGAGGCCCTGCGCGCTTTCCGCGATTACGACTGGGTCGACGTCTGTTTCTCGGCCGAGGACGAGGAATTGGCCGCGCGGGTGGAAAAAAAGCTGGCGGAGCGCGTCACGGCGGGCAATAAGTTTGTCAAGATCCGTCTGCTGAAGGAACTGCCGCCCGCGGCCTGTATCGTGGAAACGAACGCCGGGGCGGTAGACGTCAGTCCCGGCGTGCAATTGCACCAAATATCCCGATTACTGGAAGAGCAGGTGTCGTGATGGTGACCAGCGTCTTGCCGCGTTACCGGCAAAAACTGAAAAATTACGACTCGTTCAAATACATGGGAGTGGTGGATCGGGTCGCCGGCCTGCTGATCCAGTCCATCGGACCGGAAGCGCGCATGGGCGACGTATGCCGTTTGCGCGTTCTGGGCGAGGAAGAAGGCGTGATGGCCGAGGTGGTCGGGATCCAGGAAAACCGGATCTTGCTCATGCCCTATGACGACGTGAAAGGGATCGGGCTGGGCAGCAGCGTGGAAAACCTGGGCGGCAAGCTGCGGATCCCGGTGGGGGAAGGTCTGAAAGGCCGGATCGTGAACGGGGTGGGCCAGGTGATCGACGACAGGGGACCGCTGGCCGGGGAATTTCATATGCGGCCGGCGGAACGTCATTATGCCAATCCGCTGGCGCGGCCGCGCATCACGGATAAGCTGACTTTTGGCGTCAAGGCGATCGACAGTTTGCTCACGATAGGCAAAGGGCAGAGGATGGGGATTTTTTCCGGCAGCGGCATCGGCAAGAGTACGCTGATGGGGATGATCGCTCGCAATATTTCCGCCGACGTCAACGTCATCGCCTTGGTGGGCGAGCGGGGCCGGGAGGTGCTGGATTTTATCGGCAAGGACTTGGGCGAGGACGGTATGCGCAAATCGGTACTCGTAGTGGCGACCTCGGATCAGCCGGCCATGATGCGCTCCAAATGCGCGGTGGTGGCCACGGCTATTGCCGAATATTTCCAGGAGGAAGGCCAGGACGTGCTGCTGATGATGGATTCGCTGACGCGCTTTGCCATGGCGCAGCGGGAAATAGGCCTCGCGGTCGGGGAGCCGCCGGTGTCGCGCGGCTATCCGCCCTCCATTTACGCGGATCTGCCGAAACTCCTGGAGCGCAGCGGGAATTTTACCAGCGGCTCGATCACGGGGATCTACACGGTTCTCGTCGAAGGGGACGATACGAACGAACCCATCAGCGACACGGTGCGCGGCATTTTGGACGGGCATATCATCCTTTCCCGCGCGCTGGCGCAGCGCAATCACTATCCCCCGATCGACATCGGCATGAGCATTTCCCGCCTGATGAACGACATCGTGACGGAAGATCAGCTGGACATGGCTCAGAAAATGCGCGAACTCCTGGCGGTGTATTACGCCAATTATGATATCATCGCCATCGGAGCTTATAAAAAAGGCAGCAACCCGCGCGTGGACAGGGCCTTGCGCTACATCGACCGGCTCAACGCTTTCCTGCGGCAAGAGATAGAAGCGAGTTTCACCTACGAGGAGACTCTCGCGCTCATGGCCGAGGCGCTGGAGGGATGAGCATGAAGGGTAAGAACCGATGAAAAAATTCAGTTTTTCGCTGGGATCCGTATTGCGGGTGAAAGAGCAGTTTTTGTCCGTCGCGCAGACGGAACTGGCTCGCCTGAACGACGCCATCGCCCGCCAAGAGGAGGCGGAGGAGGAAAATCGCCGGCACAGCGCGGCCAATGACCGTAAATACGCCGAAGAGCAGGCGAAGGGGATCGACCCGCGGTTGATGGTCTGTTACGCCGATTACCGCGGGCAGTTATACCGGCAGCTGCAAGAGATCCAAAAGAAGAAAATGGCTCTGTTTAAAGACAGGGATGATGTTATAGAAAAAATCGTCGAACTGAAAGTGGAGATAGCCGCATTGGAGAAATTGCGGGAAAACGAGTGGCTGGCTTATCAGGCGGAAAGCCGCAAGGAAGAGGAACGCGCCGTAGAAGAATTTATCGGGTTCCGGCGTGTTGCAGGAGGTATCTGAATCCAGTGAAGATCCAGGAAAGGGGGACAATGAAACAGATGATCACTCAAGTGACAGAAAGCGCGGGGACTCAGGCCGCGGCTCCCAGACCGGTCACGGAGCGCAATAAACCGGAAAAATCTTTCGCGGAGTTATTGGGCAGCCGGGCGGGGAAAACGCGCGAGCCGGTCGAGCGCCTGAATGACAGAGCCAATAGGGCCGACAAGTCCGAAGAGGACGGCGCGCCGGCGGACGCCCAATCGCCGCCGGCGGAAAACGTGCAAGTGGCCGCCGCGCGGCTGACCCCGATCATCGTTTTGCCGCCGGTCAGCCTGACGGTACAGCCGGAATTGACGGCGGCCCCGCCCGCCGTGCCGGCGGCGTCGGTCGCGGATCCGGGCGTGCCGGAGGCGGCGGCGGCAGTCGCGCCGGCGCTGCCGGAAGTGGCGGCGGCTCCGGCGGCGGAAAACACCTCGCCGCCGGGCAATACGCCGGCGGAGCCGGCGTCGGTCCAGGCGGCGCTTCCGGACGCTCCGCGCGCGGCGACCGGCCCGGCGCGGGCCGAAGCCGCGGAAGTCCAACCCGCGCCGCCGGCCTTGGCGGCTCGGCCTGACGCCGCCCCCGAACCGGCCGCCGCCCGTCCGACCGGGGAACCGCGGACGGAGACGGCGGCGGTGAAACAGGCGCCGCTGCCGCTTGAGCAGCCGGCGCCCCGGGAGGCGCCGGTCGGGCATCAGGCCGGGCCGCCGGCGCCGCTCCCCGGGGCGGAAACCGTCACGGTCAGCGATCCCGCGGCCTTGATCCGTCCGCGGCTGGCTCAGCAGACGGCGGAGAGGATCACGGTCATGGCGGAAGAAGGGATCCGGCAGTTTGAAATGACTTTGCAGCCGGAAAATCTCGGCGTCGTGACCGTCAAACTGACTATTGAGGCGGGCCGCGCCGCCGTGCGCATCGAAACAGCCAATCCGCTCGCTCATCAAATCATCACCAGCCAAGCGGCGGAACTAAAGGAAATACTGACGCAGAACGGGCTGCAGCCCGAATATGTCCATGTCGCCTACAGCGGCGGCGAATCAAGGCAAAATCGGGACGAGCGGCAGCCGGAAGGAAAAAACGGCCTGCCGGGAAGCCTTAGCGCCGCGGACGACGAAGCGGACGCGGAAGAAGTTTTAGCCGCCGGCGCCTTGGATTACAGTATTTGACGGAGGTGGAGCCAATGGAATTCACGGCTGCCGTGGATCTTGACAGCGTAAGCGCTTCAAACGCGCGGGCCCGGAATACCGGAACAACGGGTTCATTCGATCTGAACGATTTTTATTATCTTTTTGCGACACAATTGCAAAATCAGGATATGATGAATCCGGTAGACGATACTCAGTTTTTGGCCCAGATGGCGCAAATGGCCTTGATCCAGGCTATGGATCAGATGAACGCGATGACTTTGACTTCCTACGCTTTCGGTTTTATGGGCAAAGACGTCATCGTCGCCGATTTTGACTCGAGCGGCCAGCTTGTGAACACGAGGGGGGCCGTGGAGAAAGTGATCCTCTACAATGGAACGCCGCAGGTCTACGTGGACGGCAAACCTTACGGCGTGGAACAAATCATGGAAGTTTTCGCTTCCGGTATGGCGCCGGAAGAAGAAACAACCGCGCCGTGAGCGGCGGATGAAAGTGAGGTAAATTAAATGTCCAGAGCGTTATACACTTCGGTTTCCGGACTGAAGGCCCATCAGACCAAGATGGACGTCATCGCGAACAATATCGCCAATGTGAACACTTACGGCTATAAAACCAGCCGGGCCACTTTCCGTGACGTTTTCTACCAGAATATCAGCGCCGGCGGCGGCTCTAACGCGGCGACCGGCGGTCTGGGCGGCATCAACCCCTTCCAGGTCGGCTACGGCGCCGCCGTGGCCAGCGTCGATACCAATCACGCCAATACCGGCTACGCGACGACCAATATCGGCAGCGACTGCTATATCAACGGGACGGGTTATTTT
>JAISEW010000007.1 GCA_031263945.1 Gracilibacteraceae bacterium
CGGCCAGGCATTTTTCCACATCCTCGCGAAAGACGTTCGCGGTCATGGCGACGATGGGAATCGCGTCCGCCCGCGGCAGCCCGGAGGCGCGAATAAGGCGCGTGGCCTCGTATCCGTCCATTTCGGGCATTTGCACATCCATGAAGATCATATCATAAAGCTCCGGCGCGGCGCTGAACATGGCGACGGCTTCCAGCCCGTTCTCCGCGCAGTCTATCTCCAGCAAAGCCGGCTCCAAGAGGGCGGTCACAATTTCCCGGTTGATTTCCACATCCTCGGCCAGCAAAATGCGGCAGCCGGCAAAAGTCTCCGTCGTCACGTCGTCCGGCGGCGGGGCGGGCGTCCGGTCAAAAGCGAAACATTCATGGAGACAGTCCAAAATGCCGGAGGGAAAGAGCGGTTTCGGCAAAAACTTATCGATGCAGGCCGCCGCCTCATCCGAGAGGATATCCCGGTCGGAACCGGAAACCATCACGATCACGCTTTTGTCGCCGCAGATCTCCCTGATGCGCCGGGACAGCTCTATTCCGTCCATACCCGGCATGTTTTTATCGATAAAACAGATGTCATAGCAGCCGTTCCGGGCGATGAGATCCAGCGCCTGCCGGCCTCCGTCCGCCGTGTCGCAGGCAAAACCCAGCCGGGAAGCCATTTCCATAAAATACTCCAGCGCCTCCGCCATGTCGTCGACCGCGAGCGCGCGCAAGTCGCTCAGATTGAGCGGAGTGGCGAGCGCCGCTGTATCCGGGTCTGTCCGTCCGCGGAGGAGGCGGACGGTGAATGTAAAAACGGAGCCTTTTTCCGGCTCGGACTCTACCCATATGCGCCCGCCCATCATCTCCACGATGCGCCGCGAGATCGCCAGCCCGAGCCCCGTGCCGCCAAAACGGCGGGCAGTGCCGCTGTCCGCCTGTTCGAACGACGTGAACAGGCGTGACTGCTGTTCCGGCGCGATGCCGATCCCCGTGTCGGACACGCTCATCTCTATATCGCACCACTCGTCTTCCATGCCGGTCAGCCGCGCGCTCAGGCGCAGCAATCCATGCTCCGGCGTGAATTTTACCGCGTTGCCGAGCAAATTGGCGACGACCTGCGCCAGCCTCTGATCGTCGCCGATCAGCGCGCCGGGGATATTTTCGTCGATCCGCACGGTCAGTTCCTGCTCTTTTTCGCTGATGCGGAAATTGACCACGTTGATCACCTTGCGCAGCATATCCTCAAAAACGAATTCGACCGGCGAGAGATCGAATTTGTTCGCCTCGATTTTCGACATGTCGAGGATATCGTTGATTATGCCCAGCAAATGGGTGGAGGCGCTCTCGATTTTTTTCAGGCAGTAGTCTTTCTTGTCCGCGTCAGCAGTGTTTTCCGCGATCGTGGTCATACCGATGATGGCGTTCATCGGCGTGCGCATTTCATGACTCATGTTGGCGAGAAAATCGCCTTTGGCCTGGCTGGCGCTGCGGGCTCGCTCGACCGCTTCCAGCCGCTCCTGATCGATCATATCCCGCGCCGCCGCCCCCGCTATCACGCTGCCGACCAGGCCGATGAGCTGCAGGTCGCTGCCCGTCCAGCGGCGCGTTTTCAGATTTTCCTCCACGCTGAGGACGCCGCGGAAAACCCCGGCGGCGTAAAGCGGCGCCCAGACAAAGGATTTGACGCCGAAGGCGCCTATATCCGCAAAAGCAAGTTCCAGGCTGACGTCGTCGCAATGCAGGATCGGCACGTGTTCTTCTCCGGTTTGGGTCAGCGGAAAAGTATTGTTGGCTCTGGCGCTCAGTTCAGGGCCGGGCGGAGCGCCCGCGCCGCCGCCCGACCACAGGCAGTTTTCCGGCGCCGCGCCTGTGGGCGCGGAGAGCCAGACGCGCGTCACGCCGAGAAATTCCCCTGTCAGGCGCAGGGCGTTGTTTATCATGTCGGAGGGTTCCGCGACGGAAATGAAAGACCTGGATAATTCTGACATTAACTCCTGCTGTTTCAGGCGTTTTTGCAGGTCAATCTCTTTTTTCTGATAGAGGCGGAGACTAAAGAGGCCGCTGATGATGACAAAAGCGGTGCTCGTAAGCAATAATATCCGCATGACGGTCGCGGCGCTGCGGGCGGTGACGACCTGTTCGTCCTCGATGTCCACGCCGGCGGCGGCCACCACTCGGCCCTCGGCGTCAAAAATCGGCGCGAAAGCCGACAAGAGACCAATGTAACCCTCGGAATAATTGCCCAGCCCGGCGGTGGCGGCCCGGCCGCCGAACGCTATGGCGAGACCGGGCTCCGTCTCTATGACCGGAGTCGCCAGATTGACCTGATCTTCCGTCAGGTCGTTGTCCACGATGAATTGCGCCCCGCCTTCGCCCTCGCGCATGTAATACACAAAGAGAACTCCCGTCTCTTCCCCAAAATCTATCAGGCGGGCGCGGATATCCGCGAAAAGAGGTTTTTCCATATCGGCCGGCTCGCTCAGCTCCGCGAGTTCCTCCGCCGAGACCAGACGGGCCGCCGCGTAGCTGGTGGCGAGCAGGCGGCTCTCCAGATTGTTTTTCAGAAAATCGGAAACGGAATCTATTATAAATGACATGAATATCACAGTCACCAGAACCAGCAATGACGAAATTAAAAAAAGCAATATGGCCAAATTGCCGCGCCTATGTTTTATCATGGTGCCAATCCTGCTCTTTCCTCAGTCAAGCCAGTCCAGCCGCCAGTAACCTATAACTGTATTATGGCACGAACATCCAGCCCCGTCAAGGAATTTGTACTGTCTAAATCCCCTGCCGGCTGACGCTCACCGCCACGCCCGCCAATTCCCGCCGTCCGCGCAGATGATCCGCCAGCGCGGTCAGCATCGGCGCTTCGCTCAAAAAATGGCCCATCTCCGCCACTGCCATATTTTGGCTCAGGCAGTCCAACCGGTGATGATAGTCCAATTCCCCCGTGATAAAAAGATCCGCCCCGCGCCGCGCCGCTTTGGCGGCCAGGCTGTTGCCGCTGCCGTTGCTGATAGCCACGCGCCGCACCGGATGGTCTGGCGAGCCGAACCAGCGGATCACGGACAGATCATAGCGGTGGGCCCAGAGACCGAGATCCGCGGCGGTCAGAGCGGCGAGAAAATTGTCCCGCACGGCGCTCAAGGGCAGGGCGGCGGGCAGGCGGCCGAAAAGACCGTAGCCGTGCCGCTTTCCTTCGTTGGCCAGCGGGATGATATCATAAGCCGGTTCCTCGTAGGGATGCGTCCGCCGCAGCGCCTGCAGCACCCGGTTCAGGTTTTTCGCTGCCGTCACGCTCTCCAGGCGCGTCTCCGGCACGCGGGCCAGCTCCCCCACCCGCCCGCTGTAAGGCGCGGCGCCGGGGAGAGGACGGAACATCCCTTCTCCTTCCGTTTGGAAAAAACATTCCTCATAAACCTCGCTGTGCGGGCCGTCCGTCACGCCCGCCCCGGCCCCTGCGGCGGCCATCGCCCGGCGCAGAGTTTCCGCCTGTTCCGGCGGCGTATAAACGACTATTTTAAACAGACTGTCCGCGCCCGTCGGCTCAAGAAAATCCGTCCCGGTCAGAGCCAACGCCCGGCCAAAAGCCAGACTGGACGACAGGCGCGACTGATCCAGAGTCGTATGGGCGGCGACATAAGCGACGCCGCGGCGGCAGAGGCTGAGCGGGACCAGCGCGGCCGGGTTGTCCCCGCGCAGATTCCGCAGCGGCTGAAACATGAGCGGGTGATGGGCGACGATGAGTTCCGCCCCGAGCGCGGCGGCCTCGTCTACGACTTCCGGCACGCCGTCCATCGCTATAAGTATGCCGCTGACTTCCGCTTGGCCTTCCCCGACGAGCAGGCCGGGGTTGTCCCAGCTCTCCGCCCAGGCTTTGGGGGCCAGTTCCTCGATCAGGCTCTCGATCAATCCGACGGATACAGCCATGATTCCATTTCCTCCCAAATTTTGAGGCGGCGGCGCAGTTCATCGAGAAGCACACGCGCCACCGCCCCGGTCGCTGATTCCAGGGCGGCGGCCGCCCGGCTCATCCGGCCGGTTTCCGCCTGTAAGACCCGCCGAAAAAGCGGGCCGCCGGCCGCCGGCAGCAGCGGCCCATACTCCGCCCACACTTCCGGAAAACGGCGCCTGTCCGCGTCCGCGCCGCCGGCCGCCACCGGCGCGGATGCTCCCGGCTGATCCGTGGCCGCCCCGCGTTCCCAGCGCATGACCGTGTAGATCCGCTCTTTTTCCTCCGTCAATTCCTCCGCCGCCAAACGCCAGTTCCGGGCCAGCAAAGCGCGGCGCAAGCCGCTTGCCCCGCCTTGGGGCTGCAGGATCAAAGTGCGCGCCCCCGCCAGAGCTTCCCGCTTCGGATCCAATATCTCCAGCATCAGGCCGCCGCCCATACCGGCGATAGTCACGGCCTCCGCTTCGCCGCCGCGGAGGGGGGCGAGCCCGTCCCCCTGCCGCAGGGCGATCCGGCCGCTCAGGCCCTGGCGGGCGACGTTTCGCCGGCCGGCGGCCAGAGGGCCTCTGCGGATGTCCGTGCCTATCGCCGAAGGGATCACGCCCCGCAATACGAGATAGATCGGCAGCAGGGCGTGATCCGTGCCGATATCCCCCAGGCGGGCCCCATGCGGCACATGGGCGGCGACGGCTGCGAGACGGGGGCCGAGTTTTACCGCCTGTTCAGGCACGGCCGGTTTTCGCCTATCTGAAAGGCCAGCACCTCCAGGTGCATGGCCAAATCCACGTTCTGCACGTGGACGGAGGGCGGCAGCGTGAGATTGACCGGGGCAAAATTCAGGATAGCCACGACCCCGCTGTCCACGAGAGCGTCCGCCACCTCCTGCGCCTGCGCCGCCGGTACGCAGATAACGCCTATGTCCGCTTTTTGCCGCCGCGCCACCTCCCGGACGCGGTCGGCGGCGAGGATCTCCGTCCCCTCAAAGATCCCGCCGATTTTTTCCGGATCGCTGTCAAAAACGCAGCTGATCACAAAACCGCGCTCCCGGAACCCTTTGTACATGGTCAGCGCCCGCCCCAGCCTGCCGGCGCCCACGAGCGCCAGCCGCCACTCGTTGTTCAGATTCAGGATCTTTCGGATATGGCTGATCAGGTCCTTGATATGATAGCCCACACCCCGCACGCCGAATTCGCCGAAATAAGCGAAATCCTTGCGTACCTGCGCCGGCGTCACTCCCACGCTGTCGGCGATGCCGCCGGAGGACACCGTTTCCGTTCCCGTGTCGGCCAGTTTGCTCAAATAGCGCGAGTAGATCGACAGGCGGCTGATGGTCGCCATAGGTATTTTCACAATTTTCAAACAATCATCTCCTTCCGCGGTTTTTTTAAATAGGCGCGCACCGCGCCCAGCATGTAAAACGAGCCGGTCACGCAAATGAGATCGTCCGGCCCGGCCGCCCGCCGGCAGGCTTCCAGCCCGGCTATGGGATCCGCGATCGCCTCCACCAGTTCCTCGCCGGCGCAGGCGGCGGCCAGGGCGGCTGTTTCCGCAAAAGCGGCGCGCGGCGAATCCGGGCGCACGACGATGATCCGCGCGGCCAGCGGCGCGATGAGAGCGACCATTTTCGCGATCTCCTTATCCGCCAGAACGCCCAGACAGAGGATCAACCGGTCGCGGCGGTAGTCGCCGCCGGCGTATTCCCGGAGAGCGGCGGCCAAAGTCCGCATTCCCTCCTCGTTATGCGCCCCGTCCAGTAAAAACCTTTTGCCGCCGCATAGCAAGAGCTCCTGCCGCCCCGGCCAGGCCGCCGCCGCCAAACCCCGCCGCGCGGCCCCCGGCGTTACGCGCGCCCCCCGCTCCGAGCGCAGCCATTCCGCCGCCGTCAGGGCCACGGCGGCGTTCAGGCGCTGATGGCCGCCGCGAAGGCCTATGTCCAGGCCGGTATATACGCGGTCGGGGCTGTAATAATCCATCGCGTCGCGCGGCGGCCGGCCCGTCCGGCTCCATTTGACGTCCCGCCCCACTTCGATCAGGCGGCTGCCCCGCTCCGCCGCCGTCCGGCGCAAAACCCGCATGACCTCCGGCGGCTGCGGCGCGGAGATCACCGGGACGCCGGGTTTGATGATCCCCGCTTTGACTATGGCAATTTTTTCCAGCGTATCGCCCAGATAATCGGGGTGGTCAAAACTGATGCTCGTCAGGACGGAAAGAAGCGGCTCCGCGACGTTAGTCGAGTCGATCGCGCCGCCCAGGCCCACTTCCAGCAGGACATAATCCGGCCGCCGCGCGGCAAAATAATCCAGCGCCAAAGCCGTGGACACCTCAAACTCCGTCGGATGCTCGACGCCTTCCGCCAGAAGCTGCGCCAGCAGGGGTTTCATTTTTCCGACCCCCGCCGCCACGTCCGCGCCGCTGATCATGACCCCGTCCAGAGTGATGCGTTCGCGGTAATCCTCCAGATGCGGGGAGACAAAAGCGCCGACTTTGTGACCGGCCTGCGTGAGTATGCCGCGCAAAAGAGCCAGCACGGAGCCTTTGCCGTTTGTGCCGCCGATGTGGACGACGGGCAAACCGCGCTCCGGGCGCCCCAGGAGTTCCAGCAGGGCCTCCATACGTTCCAGGCCCAGATTTACGCCGAAAGCCGTTAGGGCGCGAATAAAACGCAATGCCTCCGCGTAAGCGTCCTCCGCCGCCGGTATTATGTCGTCCATTTTTCCACACAGTCCTTAATAAATAAAGTGCTTGTTTCAGTATACCATCAGCGCCGCCGGTTTTCAATAATTTTCACACTTGTTTCATCAGAGGCTTTCCCCCTCGAAATCTTGACGGTACCGTAAAAAAATTTTCAAAAACATATTGACATTCCTGACGGTACCGTTTATAGTATATCTGACGGTACCGTTAAATTATTCGCGGAGGGGTTAAAATGCCAAGAGGATCAGACCGTTTGCTCCAGATCAAAACCGCCTATGTATGGGCAAATCCCCGAAACTGCAATGCCTGCTGGAGATGTATCGCCGCCTGCCCGGAGGGGGTGATAGGGAAAGCCGGTTTTTTATGGCACAAGCATATCGTCATGGAAAACGCACAGGCCTGCACCGGCTGCAAGAAATGCGTCCGGATCTGCCCCCGGGCGGTATTCAGCGAAAATTTACCGGATCTCCTGAGAAACGCCTTATAACTTTTTATCAAATCAATGAAAAACGGAGGGACAAATCATGAATGACGAACTATATGAAAAACTGGCGAGTCTCCGCTGGCTGCTGCACAAACGGCGTCTGCGCGGCTGGGCCCACCGGGGACCGCTGGCGGACCACACCCAGGGACAAGGGCGCATACTGGCTTTTTTGAAACTGCGCGACAATATCAGCACGAAAGAATTGTCCTATCTGCTCGGCATCGCCGTCTCGTCGCTGAACGAGCTGCTGGCCAAACTCGAAAAGAGCGGCCATGTCACGCGCGAGCCTTCCGAGGAGGACAAGCGCGTTATGCTCGTCCGGCTGACGGAGAAGGGGCGGAGCGAGGAGCAGCCGGAAATTTCGGACCGGAGCGATATTTTTGCCTGCCTGTCGGAGGCGGAGCAGGGAACTTTGGAGGATTACCTCGACAGGATCATCGCCGCTTTGGAAAAGGATTT
>JAISEW010000011.1 GCA_031263945.1 Gracilibacteraceae bacterium
CACGTTGGAACCCCGGCCCAGGACGACGGCAGGCAGGCCGCGCTCGCGGCCGTATCGCAAAACACTGAGCAGTTCTTCCTCATCCGCGGGCCAAACGGCGAAAGCGGCGGGCCCGCCCACGCGCCACGTCGTCAGTTTGCTCAGAGACATTCCTTTTTCCACCCGGCCTCTGATCGTTATACCTTCCATATATGGAGTAAATCCTCCCGATTATTCGTCCTTCCCCGTCATTCCGGGCCCCGCCCGGAATCTAATAATTCCCATCCAAGTTTCAATGCCAGGCGGTTTCCGCCAAGATCTTCACCATGCGCTCCAGCGCCCCGGCCGGAAATATTTTCCGCGCCCGCTCGCCCATAGCCGCCAGGCGGGCCGGATCGGCCAGCAGATTTTCCAATTTTTCCCATAAAATGTCCGGCGTCAACTCGCTGTCCGGGACGACGAGCGCCGCCTCCCGCTCCGCGAAAGCGCGGGCGTTAAAATCCTGATGATTCCCCGCCGCGCGCGGATAAGGCACTAAACCCGCCGGCCGGCCGGCAGCGGCCAGTTCGGCCAGCGTGACCGCCCCGGCCCGCGTCAGGCAAATATCGGCCGCCGCGAGGGCGGCGGGCATTTCATCCAAATACGGCGTCAGCCGCCAGTCCGGCCGGTTCGGCTCCAGCCCGGCCGCGGCGATCTCCGCCATGATCTCCCCGTGCGTCTCCCGCCCCGTCGCCCAGATCAGCTGCAGACGGGGCTGGGCGGCCAGGCGGGGCAAGAGGCCCAGCAGGGTCTTATTCAGGCTGAGGGCGCCGCGGCTGCCGCCGGTGACCAGCAAGACCGGCCGCGCGGGATCCAGTCCGAAAGCCGCCGCGCCCTCAGGCCGCGCCATCAGGCCGATCGCCGGGCGCACCGGCAGACCCGTCACATGGACGTTCCCTCTCCGGTAGTAAGCGGCGCTGCCGGCAAAACTCAGCAGCACAGTCCGGGCCACGCGGCCCAGGATCCGGTTGGTCAGGCCGGGCAGCGCGTTCTGCTCGTGGATCGCCGTCGGGATGCCGAAAAAAGCGGCGCTGAGGACGACCGGCCCGGAAACATAGCCGCCCGTGCCCACCACGAGGTCGGGGGCGAAATCCCGGAAGATCCGCTCGGCTTCCCACCACGCTTTGGCCGCCGACCCCGCCGCCCTAAGCAATGCCGGGTTCAGGGCGCGCGGCAAAGAGCGGCCGGCGATCCCGCGGAAGTCCCAGCCGGCCGCCGGCACGATCCGCGCTTCCATGCCTTCCCGCGTGCCGACGTACAGGATTTCCGCCCCGCCGGCGGCCAGACCCGCCGCGAGCGCCAGCGCCGGGTAAATATGCCCGCCCGTGCCGCCTCCGGTCAAAATGACGCGCATTCGTTTACATTTTCCTGTTTTTTTGCTATAATGTTCTGAGCTGAATCAAACGGGGGAGATATCATTGTTTTTTGTCCTTTACGCCGTAATCACGGTTTTGCTGGCCGCGGCGGTTTTTTGCGCTTCTTTCTGGGCGCCGGCGACGTTCGGCGAGGTATGGGCCGACCAGATCCTTTTCCAGATCCGGGTGCCCCTCAAAGGCGCCGACCTGGGGCTGGTCCGCTCTTTCGCCCTCCGCTGCCTGCTCCCCGCCGCCTGTGCCGGCGCCGGCGCCGGCGCGGGCGCGGTATGGGTCTGCCACAACCTGTCCGGTCCGGCCGCCGTCCTCCCGGCCCTCCTGCCGCTCGCTTTGGCGGCCTTGGCCCTGATGTTTTTCGCGCGCCGCTTCGGGCTGGCCGCTTATGCCCGCGCCGCCCTGACCGAAAACACCTTTATCGCGGATCACTACTGCTTGCCGCCGGCCGGCGAACCTCTTTTCCCGCCCCGCCGGCGCAACCTGCTGTACATTTTCCTGGAATCCATGGAATCATCCTTCGCCGGCCCGGACGAAGGAGGCGCCCTGCCCGGGAATGTCATCCCGGAACTCACGGCGCTGGCCGCCCTGGGCGTTAATTTTTCCCATACCGGCGGCCTCGGCGGCGCCGCCGCCGTCCGGCAGACCGGCTGGACCGTCGCCGGCATGTGCGCCCAGCACGCCGCCCTGCCGCTGAACGTTCCTTTCGGGGCGAAAGTGCATGGCGCCGGTCAGCCGTTTTTGCCGGGCGCCCTCGCCCTGGGCGACGTTCTGGCCGCCGCGGGCTACAACCAGACTTTGCTGCTCGGCTCCGACGCCGCTTACAGCGGCCGGCGCAATTTTTACACCGGGCACGGCGGTTTTCGCGTCCTCGACGTCCGCGCCGCGGCGGCCGCCGGGCTCATCCCGCCCGATTACCGCGTCCGCTGGGGCTTCGAGGACGAGAAGCTTTACGCTTACGCCAAACAAGAACTGCGGCGGCTGGCGGAGGCGGAGGCGCCGTTCCATCTGACCATGCTGACGGTGGACACGCACACGCCGGGCGGGTATCTGTGCGCGCGCTGCCCGAACCTGTGGCCGCGGCGCTATCTGAACGTGCTGGCCTGCGCCGACAGGCAGATCGGCGATTTTATCCGCTGGGTGCAGGCGCAGGATTTTGCGGCCGACACGACGATAGTCGTCGCCGGCGATCATTTGAGTATGGAACCCAGTTTGGAGAAAATTATTGACAAAAATTACCAAAGAACGGTGTTCAACGTTTTCCTCGGCAGCGCCGTACCGGCCCAAAACCACAAAAACCGGCTTTTTACCATGTTCGACCTGCTGCCGACCACTTTGGCCGCGCTCGGCGCCCGGCTCACCGACGAACGCCTGGGTCTCGGCGTCAATTTGTTCGCCGGGATCCCCACCTTGCTCGAAACCCACGGCTTGGAAGCGCTCAACCGCGGGATGATCGGCCATTCCGCTTATTATAGGCAAAAACTGTTTTCCGCCGCCAGCCCCTAAGCCAAGGATAGGCCGAAATCAGCGAGCCAGCGCAGGGAGTCCAGCGTGCCGCCGGCCGGGATATATTCCATGCCGACGAAACCGCCGTACCCCGCCGCCGTCAGCGCCGAAAACCAGACGCGGAAATCCACTTCTCCCGTCCCCGGTTCGTGCCGCCCCGGCCAGTCGGCTATTTGTACATGCCCGATCCGCGGCGCGAAAGCCCGAAGTTCGTCAAACAGGTCCTTGCCGGTTTGCGCTTCATGATAGACGTCAAACTGCAGATAAACACCCTCCAGGCCCAGGCGGTCCAGAAAATCCGCCGCTTTGGTCACGTCGCTCAGGTAAAAACCCGGGTTGTCTTTGCCGTTCAGCGGCTCCAGCATCAGCAGGCGCTGGTTTTTCGCCATCGCCTCGGCGGCGTAACGGAGGTTTTCCGCGAGATTATCCTCGACAAGGGCCTGCTCCGCTCCGGGCGGGGCGTTGCCGGTCAGACAGTTCACGCGCAAGGCGTTCAGAGTCGCCGCCGCTTCCAGCGCCCGGGCCACGCCCTCGCGAAACTCCGCCCGCCGGGCCGGGTCGGCGGCCAACCCCCGGTCCCCCGCGTTCCAATCGCCGTCCGGCATATTGATCAGCACGGCCTCCAGTCCGTAAGCGTCCAAACGCTGTTTTATTTCCCGCAGATCATAATCGTACGGCGATTTGAATTCCACATAGCGGAACCCGGCGGCCGCCGCGGCCTGGAAACGGTCAAGAAACGGCGCTTCCGTAAACAGGAAACCCAGATTAGCGCTGAAACGCAGCATCGCTTCATCCTCCCCTTTTTGATCGAAATCGCTTTCATTTTACACGCAACAGCCG
>JAISEW010000016.1 GCA_031263945.1 Gracilibacteraceae bacterium
CCCGTCCGCGGCGCGGTGTCATAGGCGATATCGCTGATATGCTCGGCGTTCATGGGCGGCGGATCCTCCGGGAGTTTGTTTTCCTGCGCTGGAGTCTGACAGCCGCTCAATAGCAGCAGCAAGGCGGGAACAATCACGGCAAATATCCTCATGACGCTCATTCCGCGGTAGCTTTTATTCATAGCCGCCTCCCCGTCAACGGAACTCGGCCCAATTCAGCCGGCATCATATGCGCAGTATAGCAGGAAAAACCCGTCAATTCAAGGAAATATTTACCATTACGCGTTTGCGCAAAACCATTGCCTTTCCAAAATAATCATGGTATAATTATGGTGTAATACGGCCATTTATAAGGAGCGATCTTATGCCGCAAATTATCCCTATCAAAAATTTGAAAAACACGGGCGAGATATC
Source organism: Gracilibacteraceae bacterium (assembly GCA_031263945.1). Classification (GTDB taxonomy): domain Bacteria; phylum Bacillota; class Desulfitobacteriia; order Desulfitobacteriales; family Syntrophobotulaceae; genus JAIRRL01. The sequence goes on from JAISEW010000016.1 coordinate 415, forward strand.
CAAACTCGCGCACGAGGCGCCAGGGCCCATTTTCATCACAAAAAACGGTTATGGGGATATGGTGCTTATGAGCATGGAAACTTACGAGAAAAACTTGTATCTGCAAGACGTTTATGAGAAATTAGCAGAAGCCGAAGATGATATCGCGGAGGGCCGGGTGACGGAGGCACGGGCGTCTTTGCGGGCGCTGCGACAGGCGCGTGGCATATAAATACACGGTCCGGCTGGCTCAGTCAGCCGAACGCGATATTGACGAGATATTGGCGTACATCGCCGAAACGCTCCAGAATCCGAAAGCCGCGGCGGATTTAGCGGATGAACTGGACGCGCGGTTTGAGACTTTGGAAAGCCAGCCGCTGATGTTTGAGCTATCAGTCAATGTTCGTCTGCGCCGGCGCGGGTACCGCCGCTTCCCTGTGAAGAACTATGTTGTCTTTTACCAAGTGGATGAAGCAGCGAAAGCGGTCATCATTGCCCGTGTATTTTACGGTCGGCAGGATTACGAGCGTCTTTTGTGAACCGCTTTATCCCGTCGTTATCCCGAGTATGTAAAACCAATAAAAACCATCACCCCGTAGAAACATGAATAATAAAATTAGCTCAATAATATTTGTTATTATTCATCGCTCCGTACCTGCACTGTTGGACAACCGTTCAAAATCAATCACATACACGCTCTCGCCCGGTATGATCGTATCGTCCGTCGTCAGCGGCGTCTCAGGGCTGAGACAGAAAGCAGGGCGTATACCCGTTGTGTGGGAGGCGTGGATATCCCGCCGTAACAACAATGTATTACTGCCGTAATCGTTGGTCAGAACTAAATAAGGGAAATACATGCCGGCTGGCCGGCTGTATTCGTCCGCGTATTGCTCATCGTATTCCTGCAGGTATACCGTATAGCCTGTTCGCGGCGCGGCGTCATAGGCGATATCGCTGAGATACTCGGCGTCCATGGGCAAGGTGCTGTCCATTAAACCACAACCGCTCAACAACAAAGCAACAGAGGCAAACAGCGAAAGTTTTTTCATGACGCTCACTCCGCGGCAGCTTTTATTCATAGCCGCCTCCCCGTCAAGTCAACGGAACTCAGCCCAATTCAGCCACATCATATGCGCAGTATAGCAGGAAAAACCCGTCAATCCAAGGAAATATTTACCATTATAAAAAACCTTCCGCTCTATCTGGCATGTCGCCTTCCAAAAGAGACCCGGTTCGACGGCTAATAAGATTGCAGCAGCTTTTGCAGGCGCGGGTAATCGATTTTGGCGCCGTGGCGTTTGTCCATCGGCAGTTTGCGAACGCTGATCACCCGTTCGACGCCGAGGGCGGCTAAGGCGGCCAGAGCGGCGCTCTCATCGACAGAGCCGTTTTCGACGACCACGACGCATTGGTTCTGATAGGCGGCGAGGGCGCCCCGTATGCCGAAACGCGCGTCCAAAACGCATTCCGCGCAAAAGGGGTACAGTTTTCCGCCCGCCCCCCGGTCGACGGCCTGGTTCACCCGTCCCAGCAGCCAGAGACGTCCTTGCTCGTCAAAATACCCCGCGTCGCCAGTGCGGTGCCAGACCTTGCCGTCTTCGCGCAGTTTGTTTTCCGCGTCGCCGATCCCGTGCAGATAGCCGGAGAGGACGGTCGCGCCGCTGACCTGTATCTCCTGATCCTCGCCGACGCGGCAGGAGACGCCGGGGACGACGGCGCCGACCGGCAGACCCGCGCCCGCGCCGATGCGCGCCTTGTCTTCCGGGCTGACGTCGCGCCAGCGGATGGCGGCGATAGGCTCGGCCTCCGTCGAACCGTAGACGACGCGCAGATCAATGTCCGGACGGATCGCTTGCAGCAAACTGGGGTAGACCGGACCGCCGCCGAGGTAGACGGCGCGCAGGCTGGGCAAGTCGCCGTGGTTCAGCAAGGCGGCGAATAAGGCCGGCGAGCAGATGACGCGGCTGACATCTTCCCGCCGCATCCGCCGCGCCAGGCGAGCGGCGTCGACCCCGCCGCGATAACGGCGGCGCGGGAGCAAAGTGGTCAGGCCCGCGGCCAGGTTGGCCAAGGTAAACACCGGCAGCGTTCCCAGATCCACGTGCGACGGGTCAAAATCAAGGTGAGCGCTGAGCGCGCGGTATTGCCCCATCAGGAAACCGTGGCTGCGCGCGGCGATCTTAGGCGCTCCGGTGCTGCCGCTGGTGAAAGAGAGGATGGCGGGATGCGCGTCGTCCAGGCCGACGGGCCGCGCCGCCTCGCCGCGCCCCCGGACCGGAACGGCGAGGATGGGGCGCAATTGGGTATAGACGTGACGCCACAGGCCGGTCACGGCGTCGCAGACGACGGCGTCGGGGCGGAGACGGGCGACGCTGTCGGCGACGAAGCGCGCCCCCCGGGAAAAATCAATGAAAATCGGCACGGCGCCGACGCTCCAGGCCCCGAGCAGGGCGATATAGAGATCGGCGGACAGCGGAACGAAGATGAGCACATGCGAGCCTTCACCCAGACCGGAGCGGCGCAGGCAGCCGCCGAACCGCCGCGCCTCGTCCAATAAGCGGGCATAGCTCAGGCGCAGCCCGCCTTGGATCAAGGCGATACGCTCGGAAGGCTGCAGCGCCTGAACGATATTCACGCCGCCGTCTCCAGGCAGTAGAGGGTATAACGGCGGAAGGGGACGCAGCCGTAGGCGGCGACGATGTCCAGAGAACGGTTGCCGTCCGATATCAGAGCCGCGACCGCCTGGGTCAAACCTTTGGCCTGACCGGCGCGCAGGGCGTGATGGACCATGGCCGCGCCGATGCCGCGGCCGCGCCGGGCGGGCGGCACGGTGATCGTTTTGAGTATCAGCCGCTCCCCGGCCGGAAATGCGAACAAGAATCCCGCCGGTTGGCCGTCTAATTCGGCGAATACGGCCAGATCCGGATCGATCAGCTTCAGGAGCGGTCTGTACATAGCCAGGAAATCCTCTCGCGCGATGTCCGTATAAAGGAAATTAGCCGTGAAGCCCTGAGTCGAGAGGGTGTAGATCCGCGCCAACTCATTTTCGCCGTCGCTCAGGTCAAAGGGGCGAATGCGCGGGCCGCGCGAAGCACCGCCCAGAGCGACGCCGCCCAGAGGGAAGGCGCCGCTGGAGTATTCAGCCAGCGGCTGGAATCCGGCTTTTAGGTAAACATCGTTGTACCAGAGAGGATTCTGCGGCTCCAGCGGGAAAGCGGCCGTCCCGTCGCTCCAGCTGACAAGACGGTAGCGGCGCCAGGTGTCGCCGTCTATGGGCGCGATGATCCGGCGGCAGCCTGAGGCGCGCAGGGCGTCGACGCGGGAGCGCAGCAGAAGCGCGCCGCTTTCCGGGTCGTCCATGTCGAAAAAACCGATATAGCCTTTGTCCGGATAGATCATTACGGGCATCCTTTCAGGCGATCAGAAGGCCAGGATGATGAAGAGGGCGACGAGACAGGCGACCAGCGCTTCGTTGGCGCGGGCGCTGCGGACGTTGATCTCGGCGAAATTGAAGCGGGAGCGCAGGAGCGCGGCGGCGGGGATAACGGCGACGAGGGCGGCGGCGTAGAGCGCGGCGAGGCGCGGGGTGGTATGGGCGGCAATATAAGTCGGGGCGGCGATGAAGCAGAGCGCTTTGCCCAGGCCGCATGCCCAGGCGCGGGCGCGGCCCATGTGCAGATAGTTGACAAAGCGGTGATAGGTGTCCAATGTGAGGTGACAGGCGAAGGAAAGGGAATAGGCGGCGTAGAGCAGCGCGTTCATCTGCGGGAAGAATACGGCAAGCCAGAGACAGACGAGGCCGACAAAAGCGTTGGCGTCGACGATCTGCCAGGGGACGACGGACAGTTTTTCTTCCGGGCGCGGCAGCGGCAGCGTGCGAAAGGTCAGAAACATGAGCAAAGGCGGGAGTATCCAGAGAAAGCCGCCCTGGATCAAGATCACGTAAGCGGTGAGCAGAGCGTAGGCCAGCGCCAGTTTGCTGATCGCCGTGAGTTTGTAGACGCAGATCAGGGCGGCGAGGAAACAGAGCATGATCGCGAAATTCAGGAGCAGCGTTCGCATCGGTTGGTTCATGTTGTAGCGTAAAAAACTGTAGACGAGGAGCGGCAGGAGCAGATTGTCGTTGCCGTTTTGCGACACCATTTCCACCATAGCCGCCAGAAGTCCGATCATGAAGCTGATCATCAGGACTTCGGCGCGCCCCACGTCGGTCAGGAGCTGGAGCGGCGTCAGCACGCAGATGAAAGCGGTGATGAAAAACATCACGCTGCCCTCGTAACTTTTCCGATCCTCATGCTCGCCTGCCAGTTCGTGGCGGCCGTAGCTGCAACCGACCAAGGCCGCCGCGCTGTCGGCGAATGTCAGCACCAAGAGCGGCGCCAGGTATTCGGCGATGGAAGTGTGCAGGAGATAGACCAGGACGATGGACAAAGTGAAATAGATCTCTCCCAGAGATTGCCGCTGAACGCCGAAGAGGGATGAGCCGAGACCGGCGCGCAGACGCGTGTTCAGGCGCAGAGCCAGCAGAGCGGCTATGGCGCAGAGACCGAGGACGACGACGGATCCACGATGATGGAAAATAAAGGGAAAAGACATAGCGACGCAACCCATCGTCAGATGGACGATTTTGCGCGACCACTCGGCGTCGACGCGCCGGCGCAAGCGCCGGGCGGCGAGGATCGCGCTTCCCAGCGCCGCTAATACGGCCAGGCCGGCTAAGACGTCTGGCATCTTGGCTCCCATCTCCGCCCGCTCGGCGCGGGGCGGGTCACTGCGCCGCGTCCACGGCGTCTATGGTGAATCTGCTGTAGAAAAAAGCCTTGTCCCGCAAGAGCAGTTCGATATTGCGCGCCTCATCCGTGCGGACGCGATAACGGCGGCGCAGCTCAGGGCTGCAGGCGCGGGGAACGAGCATATTCCAGTACGCCAGCTTCGCTCCCGGGGCGGCCGCGGCCAGGAGCGAGGCGAAAACCGCGTTCGCGCCATCTTCGGTCATATACTCGAAGATGTCGCTTAAATTAAAGGCGTCGATCGGTTCCGTACAGGCGGCGGCAAAACTTTCGACCGATTCCCGGCGCAAATCCAGCGCGCCGATGTGGGCGCGGATCGTCAGGTAATGCTCCTGGCGCAGAGCGACCGGGTAGACAGAGTCGTAACGGCCGCGGAGGATATACTGCAGATAGGGGTTTTGGCTTGTGTCCAGCCCGGTCATCGCGTGGCGGGCGCGGGTGAGGATCCGCTCGGCCACGGAACCTTCGACGTAACGGAAAAATTCCATATCCCGCCCCAGGATCCCCATCATCCGGCGGGAAAAGAAGAGATGGAACAAGGCGCGCCAGCGGCGGTTGTCCCAGATCCGGGCGTAGAAATCCTCCCTTTCTTCCCGGCTCTTGGGGGCGAGCAAAGCGTCGACCGTCCGCTTGCCGTGGATCAGCGGCAGGACGCGCCGCCGGAAAAGGGCGAAATAACGCTCGAATTTGCCCTGCGTCATAAAACCAGCGCGGAGGATGTCCGGCCGGGCATCCCAAAACTCCCGCGTCTCCGCGGGCAGAGCCGGCCGCAGCCGCTCCCGGTAGAGCGCCAGCCGGTCGGCGCCGCCGGAGACTACTCCGCCGAAGGTCAGATGTTCGCGCCAGCTCAGGCGCAGGTACATCTCCCGCCGCAGCGCGCAGCAGGCGATCTGGGCCGGGCTGAGGTCGACGGCGTAGACGCGGCGGGGGCCGCGCGTGAGCAAGGCGAAAGCGTTATCTCCGGCTGAGGCGATGGAGAGGACGACCCCGCCCGGTTGGATGTCCAGCGCTTCCAGCAGCAGATCCGCGTCCTCCCAAACCTGGGCGTAGCGGATCAGGTCGAAGCGGGCGCGTTTTTCAACCTCACTCTTCAAGGAGCGTCACCAGACCTTTCTCCCCGTCCAGCTCGACCAGAGCGCCGTCTTGCACGTGCGCCAGCAGGCGCGGCACGGAAACGACGGCGGGGATGCCCATCTCCCGCAGGACGATGGCGGCGTGTGAGAGCAGGCTGCCGTACTCGACCAAGACGCCGGCGGCAATGGGAAAGAGCATGATCCATCCGGGATCGGTGCGCTGGGCGACGAGGATCTCCCCGGGCCTGATCACGGCGTGAGCGGGGTCGGTAACGACGCGCGCCCGGCCGCGGACGATCCCCGGACAGCAGCCCAGACCGCGGAGGACGCCGCCGTCTTCGGGAACGGCGCTGTCGCCGCCGGCTGTTTCCGGCGGGTGGCGCGCGCTCAAGGCGGCGCAGTCATAGGTTTCAAAACGGTCGGGAGCGCCGCCGTCATAGGCCGCGTATTCCTGCCGGCGCAGAGCGGCCAGACCGCGCAGATCGCGCGTCGTGGCCGTGCCTTCGATATAGGCGAGGACTTCGCCGTATTCCAGATAAAAAACGTCGTCCCGCCGGTCCAGCGCTCCGAAGCTGGCCAGGCGCGCGCCGATCTCCCGGAAGACGGAGCGCACCGCGCCAAAAACGCGTGTGCGCTCGAAACGCAGATTCTCCCGGTTGCGCACGGTGCGGCGGGCGTTGCGCAGAAGCCAGACGAGCAGAGGCCGTTTCCAGCCGGCGCGGCGCAGGACGGCGGCTTCGTCGACGGTTTCGGCGGCCGCCGTCTGCCCGGCCTGGAGTTTGCGGGCGAAATTGCCGACGGCGCGGTAGAGGGTCAGGGGATCGTCGTTCAGGGTCGCGCTCTCCAGTTTCAACTCATTGATACAGCGGTCGCCGAATGTGTCCAGATAAGACGCGAAGAGCCCGCGCAGATCCTCCGGCAGTTCCCGGCCGATCCGGACGACGCCGCCGGTCAGGAGCAGATCGACGAGAGCGTCGTCCCGGCAGGCCAGACTCGCCATTTCGCGGACGCGGCGGGCGGGCTCGGCGCTGATGATGTCGCCGCTGTGGCGCAGCAGGGCGTTGGTCAGGCTGTCGCCCTCCGCTCCGCAGAAGGCCGTGAGGGTATTTTTCAAGAGACCGTAAAAGATCATGGCGAAAAAATCGTTGACCACGGGCGCGGTCCAGTTCTTCAGGAGCCGGCTCTCCAGATCCCGGTAATAGGCGGCGAGTTCGGCTGTCGACAGGAGACTCAGGTCGTCCCGGCGCACAGTGGCGGCGAGAAGGCGCAGGAAACCGGCGGTTGAGGCGTCCAAGCGGCGGTAATGGCGGAAAAGTTTGCGGGCGGCGCTCCGGATAGAGGCGTTCGACGGCTGGGGCAGGAGGGCGCGCACACGCGGCGGTAAATTTTCCTTGACGCCCATCATCTGTTCCATGAAGGCGGCGTTGGTCTTGTAGCCCGGCAGGATGGCCACGAGCTTGTACCAGGAGAGGAGGTTGTAGTAGACCTGACCGTCGTGCAGGCCGAGCATGTGGCTGAAAATGAAGTCGTTGGCCGCGATGATCCGTTCGCTCACGCCCAGCACCCGGCACATTTCCCGGTAGACATGCTCATAGGCCATACGGATGAAGGAAAAAGTCAGCGGCGTGGTCACGCCGTTGTAACTCTCGGCGATATTGCTGTTATCCCAAATATTGACAATTCCTTCCCGTCCCGTGTAGAGCCGCAGAGAGGTGATCGGCCGGGATTGCAGGAGGAACAGACGTCCCTCTTCATAAGCCCACTCGATATCCTGAGCCCGGCCGAAGAAGCGGCCGGCGCGGCGGCAGAGAGAGGCGACCTCCAGACATTGCGCCTGGGTCAAGACCCCGCCTTCGCCGATGACGCCGGAGGCGCGCACCCGGTATGTATCCGCGTCGGAGGAGCCGTCTACCAAAGCGTCGCCGAGACCGGCCACGGCGCTGACGACGCACTCTCCGGCGTCGCCGGTGACCGGATTGGCGCCGAAAGCGACGCCGGCGCAGTCGGCTTGTACCATGCGCTGGACCAGAACAGCCATTTGCGCCTGAGGCGGGAGACCGTGTTCCCGGCGATAGGCCTCTGCCCGCTCGGTCCGCGCCGAGGCGCGGACGTCTTCGACGCGGGCGCAGACCTCGCCTTGCGGGACGTTGAGGTAGGTCGCGAATTGGCCGGCGAAAGAATGCCGGTCGCCGTCCTCGTCGGCGGCGGAGGAACGCACGGCAAAAAGCGTTCCGTCGCTGAAAGCCGCCAGTGCCTGAGCGGTTTCCTCCGCGGAGGCGCCCTCGTGGTCCAGAACGAACCAAGCGGGAATGTCCTCGGTGATACGGGCCAGACGGGCCAGCGCTTCCGCTTTGCCGCCGATGCGCCGCGGATCGTAAGTTTCTTGGGTGTGGATCATCTTGTCAGCCTCCTGAGGTGCGGCCGCCTTGCTACACGAAGAAAAATGGCGCCAGCCCCAGCATACAGTACATCACCAGCATCCAGACCCCGGGGAATACGGTGAAAAACTTGGCGTTAGCCGGGGTCGGGCTGGAGGCGAAGCGGAGGGCGGCGGCGACGGCGAAAATATAGAGGACGGACAGGATCGCCAGAAGGAGAAAGCCGACGCGCACCAGGAATCCGGCCAGCACCGTGCTGATGCCGGAAAGGGTGAGACAAACGAGCCAAACAGTGATCGCGCGGCGCGGTCCCCAGATCTGGGTGTAGGTGTCGACGCCGTATTCCTCGTTTTCCGGCGCGCGCAGTTTGCGCCCGACTTCGACCACCGTCCCGTCACAGAAGCTGGAAATCATGTAAAACAAAAGCCCCGGACTGAAATGCCCGCCGCGCGGCAGCCATTCCACTGAGGTGGCGTAGAGGTCGATGAAGGGCATGATGATCATGTGGCTCAGGAGATAGAGGGTCGGCCGGGCTTTGAGCCAGGCGGGGACGAAGAATTCCGCCGACATGAGGGCAAACCAGAAATAGACCGCGCCCAAAGTCAGGAGCAGCCGGGAATCGATCCACAGGCTCAAACCGATCTGAATCAAGCCCAAGGCGACGCCGATCCGCCGCAATTCCCGCAAAGTGACGAGGCCGCGCTGAACAGGCCGGTAAGGCCGATAAGCGCAATCATCCAGGTAATCTTTGTGTTCGTCGGCGACGCGCAGCAACATGAACCAGCAGAGAGTGATCGCCGCCGCGGTAAGGTACTGCGCGGGGGACGCGTCCCCGAAGGCGGCGCGCGGGTCGTCCAGATGCATGGAAAAACTCACGGCGCAAAAACCGAAGACGGACATCATCGGTATGTACTGCGCCAGAGGGAAGCGTTCCTTTTGGTAAACGCGCCAGCGTGAGAGCATGGTTTTCTCCGCAGTCACCGTTATTTATCAGGGAAGTTCCAGCCGCCGCAGGGATTCAAATTTTTGAACCCTGCTCGTACTCCCTGATAATAACAGTCTGCGTCATTCCTCCGCGCTTGTCAATACTTTTTTTGAAAATAAAAGCGCCTACGGGGGGCAGATAAGCCGTGAAATAGCCGAAGCGGACCAATAACGGTTTGCTTTGATCTGTTCACCAAGCGCGTCTTTGCTGTAAATTACGGTCGGCTCGCTCGTGTTATCGACTATGCGGAGAGTATCGCATTGGTCAATAAATTGGGGAATATTGGCGAGCGATTTTGCGTAGCGGCTGCGGATCTTATCGGGCGGAACACTGTGCCCGCCGGAAAGTTCGCGGCTGCGAACGCGGAACACGTTTAACTCCGCGCTTGCTGTAAGCACAAACACGCCCTCTATCCGATAGCCCGCTGTCTTTGCCCTCGCAAGTAAATCGAGATTGCGAGGCGTTGACAGCACGGTCTCAAAGGTAAAAGAACGGCGCTGCGCAAGGCAAAGTTCACGCAGGCGCTCCGCTTCCCGCGCCGCGTCCAAATCAGACGCGCCGCGCCTTGCTTTGATGTCGTCGGCGTTTACATACAGCCCGACAGTCTCCCACGCCGACGTGACGGAGCTTTTGCCGGAACCGTTCGGACCCGCGAACACCAGTATGCGCGGAGAGTCACTTGAGTTCATAAGATCTTTTGCCGTCCGGGTATTCAAGGTAGGGACGGTTTTGTTCGTCGTCAAACAACGCGATTGGCGCGTTTAGCCGAATAGAATTGCCTACGCTCGCGCTCGCCGCTTTTCGCATTTGTACATCAAGAGGGTCGTCCGTAATTTCAAGCGCGAACGGAATCGACCTGCTCTGAGCAACGCGGGTAAGGAAGATATTGATACCCGTGCTCATAGTCATTCCGAGCGCGTTAAACACGGATTCCGCGCTCCGTTTTGTCGTGCTGTCTATGCGAACGCTTAATCTTGTCTCCGCCATAACACACCTCCAAATCAGTATATGCCTATTATACGCCCGTTGTACGCCCGTTGTCAAGATAAAATCTCCCACCGGGTGTGCGACAAATTTGTCATGCACCCTCTCCCACCGTTATTTACAAAATCTTCATTGTAACAAAAACATTTTCGTGGTATTATAGCGTTTAAGTAGGTTTTTTCTGAACGCCGGGGTCGGGAGGTCCATACGATGAATAAGAAAAAATCCGAAATGAACGGAGATACCCTGCTCTTCGCCGTTTTCTGTATCGAGGGAATTGCGGAATCCCTAAAAACAGACGGCGCGGAGGTTTATAAATTGCTGACCGGCGAAGGCAGCATACTCGACACATATATCCTTGAATATTATGACGCGCTCCACACGCAAAGCAAGGAATATATCGTTGATGAGTTGGTGGAATTGATGAAAAAAGAGAGCTTGATTCAATGATCCTCTATCATGGGTCATTTACCGAAGTGGTAAAGCCGGATTTTTGGCGCGGACGAGAAAAGCTTGATTTCGGCAGGGGTTTTTACACTACGCCCTACAGAGAACAAGCCATAAAATGGACGGAACGCTTTTCGCGCCGCCACAGAAGCAGGGTCGTATCATCATATAAATTCGACGAAACAGAAGCGCGTAAAAATCTGCGTATACTTGAATTTTCGGCATATAGCGAGGATTGGCTTGACTTCATCACCCTTTGCCGCATGGGTGCAGGAAAAAACACCGACTATGATTTGATAATCGGAAGCGTCGCCAACGACAAAGTATTCGACGAATTGGAGGCATATTTCAACGGTTACTCCGACAAAGTGACGGCAATCAAAAACCTGCGTTATGAGGAGCCGAATTTGCAATACAGTTTCGCGAACCAAGAAACCATAGACCAATATCTTCATTTTGTATCAAGCGAGGCGGTATGACAGCCAACAGATTTCTCCTGCAACACAAATACGTCCGCGTGATCAAGCTGTTTTCATCGGAAGCGGGCATTTCACTGCGCGAGGCGTTGGAGCGCTTCTATCTCTCGGAAACCCATTATGAAATGGAACACGGCATCTCCGATATGCACTGCCGGAGCGACGGATATCTCGCGGAGGAA
>JAISEW010000085.1 GCA_031263945.1 Gracilibacteraceae bacterium
GTGGAATTTGACCCAGACCCGCTTGTTGGTTGCGCTGATCAGGCTGAAGGTGTGGCTGCCGAAGCCGTGCATGTGGCGGTAGGAAAGGGGAAGGCCCCGATCGGACATGGTGATGGTCACCTGATGCAGGGCTTCGGGCAGCATGCTCCAGAAGTCCCAGTTGTTCTGCGCGGAGCGCATGTTTGTCTTGGGATCGCGCTTGACGGCGTGGTTCAGGTCGGGAAAACGCAGAGGGTCACGCAGGAAAAAGACCGGCGTGTTGTTGCCCACCAGATCCCAGTTGCCTTCCTCGGTGTAAAACTTCATGGCAAATCCCCGGATATCCCGCTCGGCGTCCGCCGCGCCGCGCTCTCCGGCCACGGTGGAAAAACGCGCGAATACGTCCGTTTTTTTGCCGATTTCCGAAAACAGCTTCGCTTTGGTATAACCGGTAATGTCGTGGGTGACGGTGAACGTGCCGAAGGCGCCTGAGCCTTTGGCATGCATGCGGCGCTCGGGGATGACCTCGCGGTCGAAATGCGCCAGTTTCTCAATAAACCAGGGGTTTTGCAGAGTCATGGGGCCGCGGTCTCCGGCAGTCGTCGAGTTGGTGTTATCGGCGACCGGCGCGCCGGCGGCGGTGGTCAGTTTTTTGTTTTGATCCTCGTTCATTGAGATAATTCTCCTTTCGTTTTACAGAATACCTCTAAGATACTCAGAATTGATGCGTCAGCCAGAGATTTTGTTTGTTTTCTTATAAAAAAACGACTCTAATCTTAGTTCTTCGAGCCTTAACTCCGATGCTATTAATAACAATAATAGTAAATTATTATTACTATTACTGTTATTAGATTATCATAAGATTTTATATCTGTCAACACTTCTTTTTATAATACGATCAGCGGATAAGCTTCTTGGCCTCCACTTCGGTATTCCAGTGGCAAACCGCGGTGAGCAGGCGGGTGTACAACTCCGTTTCGCTGATGTCGTCGATATCGCTCAGTTTGAGAAAATTGGCGTTGGCGCTGAAACGGCCGGGGATCTCGGACACCTGCTCCAATATGCCGTATTCGGCGCCGCTCAGGCCGATGAACTGCCAAAAAACAGGAAATCTGGATGTTTTTAGTAAAACCTCTTCTATCTGCCACTCGGCGCTCAGATGCCCGTCCGTGATAAAAAGTGTCAGCACCGGTTCGCGCGAACTGGCGTAAATCATCATGATATCCCGCATCGCTTCCGCCTCGTTGTTATACTGATAGTTTAACATGCTCATCCAGCGTTCATAACCGCCCGAGACGTCAAAACTGTATGAGCGGACGTTTTCCATCAGCACCGGATCGAACTGGCGGCTCTTGGCGCCAAAAGCCCAGAAATCCATGCTGACGCTCTCGTGCAGCACGGTGGCCAGCGGAAAAAGCTTATCGATCGCCCGCTGGACGCGTCCGTTTTCATAGGCCGCGAACATCGACCCGGAAGCGTCGGCGACCATCACCGTGCGCACCGGGCGGCTCACGGATTCCGGCAGCACGTTCACGCAGGCGAAAAGAGCGCGGTAAAACGGCGCCAGATACTGACGGTCCCCCGAGGCCTGCCGCGACAGGTTTTGCATCCGCGAGACCACATGCGGCGGCAAGGACATCTGGCTGATCTCCTTTTCGCCGCCGAGCGGCGCCGGCGCGGGCGGGACCGGAATATCCAGCGACAGGACGCCGCCGTAGCTCTTGGTCAGCGCCTGAAATCCGCCCGTGAATCCCCGCCCCACGGCGGCCAGGCGCCAGGCGCCGTCTTTGCGGTAAACCTCGCAGATCACCAGCGAGCGCTCGGAAGTGAATTCCGTGCCCTCGTAGGCGTATTTCAACACCTCGCTCCGCTCCTGCATAAAGCGGATGGAACCTTTTTCCAGATGACGCATACTCTCCGGCCCGTCGCTCGCGACCGTAAAAGCCAGCCGGTCGATGGACGGCGGGAGTTTAGCCAGGTCGATATGAAAACGGAACAGCTGGGCGAAAGTCCCCTGCGTCACGCAGATCTCCTCCTGCGGCGAGGCGTTTTGTTTGTCATACACCAGATAGCGGTTGTCCGGGAGCCGCCCGTCCGCGCCCAGGCCGAAACAGGCGTAGCGAAGACTCAGCGCCGCTTTGTGATAACACTCCACGTCAAATTCCAGGCCGGCGGCGTGTTTGGCCAGAGGTTCCTTTTGTCCCCGGCGCAAATCCATAATCATCCTCCTAATTTCGGACGCGCGGTCGCGTTTTATGAGTTCCTCACTGCGAACTGGGGCGGAAGATAAGTTTGCGCAACAAGCCGACCGGAATGATCACGAGGGCCAGACCGGCCACCACTCCCCATTCTCCCGGCAAGAGCGGCACGGTGCGCATGACGCCGCCGCCGATAAAAGTCAGCGCGACCTGCACGACGGCAATCAAGGCCATGATCCCGATGAACGTCGGGTTTTGCGTGATATGGTCAAAAAAGTTCAGGCGCTCCGTCCGGGCGTTGAACCCGTTCAGCATCGCGCTCAGCACGTAGAAGCAGAAGAATCCGGTCATAAAATACACGCTCATGCCGGCAAAAACCTCCGCCGCCGAGCCGCTCTCCGCCTGACGGAACAGGCCGCGGAAAAACGGATGCAGCAGGAAAACGCAGCTGGCGGCCATGAGATAAAGGCCGTTGAAGGAGATGGCGGACCACATATTGCCGCTGATGATCGACTCGCTCCGCTGTTTCGGTTTTTCCTTCATATAACTGGCCAAAGGCGGCTCCCCGCCCAGCGCCAGCGCGGCCAGCGTGTCCATGACGATGTTCACCCAGAGCATCTGGGTGACGGCCAGCGGCGTGCCGAGACCGATAAACGGCCCTATGAAGGCGATCATGACGGCGCTGACATTGATGGTCAATTGGAAAACGATGAACTTGCGGATATTGTTGTAGATGGTCCGGCCGTACAGGACTGTTTTTACCAATGATTGGAAATTATCGTCCAAAATCGTAATATCCGCCGCTTCCTTGGACACTTCCGTGCCGGAGCCCATGGCAAAACCCACGTCGGCCCGCTGGAGCGCCGGCGCGTCGTTGACGCCGTCGCCCGTCATGCCGACCACCAGATCCAATTCCTGGGAAACGCGGACGAGGCGGCTCTTGTCCGTCGGCAGGGCCCGGGCCACGACCCGCAGGCGCGGCAGCAGCTCTTTCAAAGCGTCGTCCGTCAGGGCTTTCATTTCCTCGCTGGTGAGCACCAGATCCGTATCCCCCGTCACCAGTTTCGCGTCGCGGGCGATGGCCAGCGCCGTTTCTTTTTTATCGCCTGTGACCATGACCACCTGGATGCCGGCCCGCCGCGCCTCTTCGATCGCCGCCGCCGCTTCCGGGCGCAATTCGTCCCGGATGCCGACCAGCCCGACAAAAGACATATCCGCCAGAAAATCTTCCTCGATTTTCCGCTGTGACACGGCAAAAGCCAGCACGCGCATCGCCTTGGCCGAAAGCTCCGTCATGCGGTTTTCCAGCGTCTCGCGGATCTGGGCCGTCATCTCGCGCAGCTCGCCCGACTCGTCGTAATAGCGGGAGCAGACGTCCAGCAGTTTTTCCGGCGCTCCCTTGACCAAAGTCACATCCCGCCCACTTTTCACCTCGCAGGCGGAATATTTGTTCTGGCTGGTGAACATGAGGTTCTCCCCCTGCTCCAGCTCCAAAGTCTCGTAACGGCTCCAACCCTCCGCGCCGGCGAACTCATGCAGGGCCCGCTCCGTCGCGTTGCCGCCCGTGACCTGGAGCTGGCCGCCGTTTACCATGCACACGGCGTTGCTGTTGGCGCTCAGGCTGATCAGCGCCGTCTCCCGCAGACCCGCCGGCACGGCGCCCAGATCGACATATTCCTTGTCCGCCGCGGTGTAAAACCCGCTCACCTGGAGCAGACCTCGCGTGATAGTCCCTGTTTTATCAGAAAAAAGGATGTTGAGGCTGCCCGCCGTCTCGGCGCCGTCGATCTTGCGGATCAGGATATTGTCTTTCAGCAGTTTTTTCATGTTCAGGCCGGAGACAAGGGCGATCATCATCGGCAACCCCT
The DNA here is from genome assembly GCA_031263945.1 of Gracilibacteraceae bacterium. GTDB lineage: Bacteria > Bacillota > Desulfitobacteriia > Desulfitobacteriales > Syntrophobotulaceae > JAIRRL01. The sequence goes on from JAISEW010000085.1 coordinate 4,046, forward strand.
CGGGCACGGCGACGACGATGATGACGATGGCCAAGGTGACGGAAGCGACTATATCCCTGATGATCTGGGGGGCGTTGGCCGCCGAGAGGTAAGTGACCGCGCCGTCGGCCAGATCAGGCGAGATGAAAATGCTGTTGATCATAAAAGCCACGGCGATCAGGACGCCGCCGATATAGCCAAACCGGGAGATGCCGTCCGCCACCTTGCTCAGTTTCACCTTGAGCGGCGATTCCCGTTCCTCGTCTTCCGCCAGCTCCTGCGCCAGACGGCCGAACTGCGATTTGTCGCCGACCGCCCGGACGACCATGACCGCCTCGCCGGAAGTCACGACCGCTCCGCGGAAAACGCTGTGCGCGTCCAGGAAATCCACATTTTCCGGGTCAAACTCCCAAGCGGCGTCCGCCTCTTTTTTGGTGGCGTCCTCGCTTTCCCCGTTCAGGCTGGCCTGGTTCACCTTGATCTCGCCGTCGGCGATCACGCCGTCCGCCGGCATTTTATCCCCGGCTTGCAGCAGGATATAGTCCCCGGTCACGATATCGTCGATGAAAATATCGCAGATTTGACTCCGCCCGTCCCGCAAGCGGAAGACCTTGCAGACTATTTTGGAATATTCTTCCTGTAATTTTTGGAAAAGCTTATTATTGGAATATTCGCTATAAGTGGCGACTGTGGTCGCTAAAACGACGGCGATAGCGATGCCGATCGCTTCCAGCCAGTCGCCCCAGCCGAGAAAAGCGAGGACGAGGGTGATGATGAGCGCCACCGTCAAAATACGGATGAGCGCGTCGCCGCGAAAGGTGTCCCAGAGTTCCGCCAGAAACGAGCTTTGTTCCGGGGGGGTAAGCCGGTTGTCGCCGTGAAGGCGCCGGCTTTCCGCGGCTTCATCCTCAGTCAGGGGCTTGATTTGGTGTTTGATCATGAAAAAATCTTTCTCCTTCTTTGGGCACAGTCATTTGTCGATCCTAAATACGTTAATTTCTGAAAGCATTATAGCATGGGGCGCGGAATTCGTAAAGCAGGATTTGAGGGGTTCAAAATTTTGAACCCCTATATCTTGGATTTTTTTCCGCAATATGTAAAAAAGACTTTTCCTTTGCCCGGTTCTATGTTATACTTACAGAGCAAAGGGCTGTTCGCTTGGCGGTCTCGGCCATCTCGAAAGGGGTGGTGAGCGTGAAGTTTACACTTACAGAGGTTCTTCTTCTGGGTAACTTCGTCGTGTTGCTGCTTAACCTGATAAGGCACTGGTAGCAAAGAGAAACCGCCTTAATTGTTAGGTGGTTTCTCTTGTCCGATTTAACGGGCTGAGCCGCCATCGCAAAGCGTTCAGTCCTTTGCCTTTTTATTTTACCGCCGTTTTATTCAGTTGTCAACAAATTTTACTTCGTAAGGTCGAATTTACTCCCGGAGTAAATTCGACCAAGGACCAGGGATATCCTTGTGGACAGCCGCAAGGCGTGTTAAAATTGAATGCGGACAAGGAGGCGCGCCTGTGGTTTTTTCCGGTTTACCGTTTTTATTCTTTTTTTTGCCTGCGGCTCTCGCTTTATACTATTTGGCGCCGCGCCGCGCTAAAAACGGGGTCCTTTGCCTCGTCAGCATCGTTTTCTACGCATGGGGCGAACCCGTTTATGTGACGCTCATGCTTTTTTCCATCGCCGTCAATTTCGCCTACGGCCGCCACGCGGAACGGCGAGGACCCAGCCGGCCGGCGCTGGCGCTGATCGTCGTTCTCAATCTCGCGCTGCTCGGGTTTTTCAAATACGCCGGTCTGCTGGCCGTCACTCTGCGGGCGCTCGGCCTTCCCGTCCCCGTGCCGGATCTGCCTCTGCCGATCGGCATTTCCTTTTACACCTTTCAGGCGCTTTCGTATGTGATCGACGTTTACCGCGGCCGCTGCGAGGTCCAGCGCAGCCTGATCGACTTCGGCTGTTATCTGGCCATGTTTCCCCAGCTCATCGCCGGTCCGATCGTGCGCTATATTTCCGTCGCCGACCAATTGCGTGACCGCCGGGAAACCATTGAGGGATTTGCCGCCGGTATCGGCCTCTTTGCCATAGGTCTCGCCAAAAAAGCGCTGCTGGCCAATCAGTTCGGTCTCCTGTGGACCGTCTGCAGCGCCGCGCCACCCGCCGCCATGACTGCCCTCACCGCCTGGATCGGCGTCGCCGCTTTCGCCCTGCAGATCTATTTTGATTTCAGCGGTTATTCGGATATGGCCCTCGGCCTGGGCCGCATGTTCGGCTTCACCTTTCCGATCAATTTCCGCTACCCTTACGCGGCCCGCTCCGTCACGGAGTTTTGGCGGCGCTGGCATATCACCCTTTCCTCCTGGTTTCGCGAGTATGTCTACATCCCGCTGGGCGGCAACCGAGTCTCCCCGCCGCGCCACATCCTGAACATCGCCGTCGTCTGGACGCTGACCGGGATCTGGCATGGCGCCGCCTGGAATTTCGCTCTCTGGGGGGCGTACTTCGGCTTGCTGCTTGTTTTGGAAAAATATGTATGGAAAAACCTGCTGGAAAAAGCCCCGGCCTGGTGCGGCCATCTATACTGCCTGACCGCCGTATGCGTCGGCTGGGTGTTTTTCTGTTTCACCTCCGCTCCGGAAGCGCTTGGTTATCTGGCGGTGATGTTCGGCGGCCCGGCGGGCGGAAGCCTTGACTTCGCCCTGTATCAGATCATCTCTTACGGGCCGCTCTTTATCATCGGGGCGCTGGGCTGCACGCGTCTGCCGGCCGCCCTGTGGGAAAAACTGCGCCGGAAAGCCCCGGCCGCCGCCGCATGGGCCGGCGCCGCCCTCGCCGTCGGCGCGCTTTTCCTCTGTCTGGCTTATATCGTCAATTCCGGGTACAATCCTTTCCTTTATTTCCGGTTTTAGCATAAACCGGTCTTTATATCGCCCGTACCGGCGCCATATACGGCCGGCCGCCGCTCCGCAAGAGCCGCGCTTCCACGCCGTAGACCCGGAGGATCACATCTTCGGTCAGGATCCCCGTCCCGCCCTCCGCCACCAAAACCCCGTCTTTCAAAACGGCCATGCGGTCGGAGAACTGCAGGGCCAGATTCAGGTCGTGGGTGGTAAAAACCACGCACAGGCCTTTTTCATCCACCAATTCCCGCAGAAAACCCATGATGCGGAGCTGATACTGCAGATCCAGATACGTCGTCGGTTCGTCCAGCAGGAGGATCTTGGGCTCCTGAGCGATCGCCCGGGCGATGACCGCCTTCTGCCGCTCGCCGCCCGAAAGCTCATTGACGTCGCGCATCGCCATATCCGAGAGACCCAGCCGGGTGATGATCTCCGCGACCAGATCGACGTCCCGTCTGCGCGGCCGCCAGTTCAGATAAGGCCGGCGCCCTAAGAGCACCGTGTCGAAGACGGTCATGGGAAACGGGGGCGGCGAGGCCTGGGGGACGTAGGCGATGCTGCGGGCCAGTTCCAGGCGCGAAAGAGTTTGGACGGCGCGGCCCATGACCGTGACGGCGCCGGTTTTCGGCGGCAGCAGACGGTTCACGCATTTGAGCAAAGTCGTCTTGCCCGCGCCGTTCGGCCCCACCAGGCTGAGGATCATCCCCTCGTCCACCTCGAAAGATACGCCGCGAAAAACGTCATGGCGTTTATAGGAAAAACCGAGATTTTTTACCTGCAAAGTCACCAATGTTCCCGCCTCCTTTTCATGATCAGATAAATCAGGAGCGGCACGCCCACGAACGAAGTCATGATCCCGACCGGCAGCACGGCGGGAGCCAAAACCAGGCAGGACAGCGTATCCGCTAAAATGAGCAAAATCGCCCCGGCCAGACAGGTCGCCGGGATGAGAAAACGGTGATCCCCTCCGACCAGCATCCGCCCCACATGCGGCGCGACCAGACCGATGAAGCCGATCGGCCCCAGCAGACTGACGATCACCGCCGTCGTCAGGGCCGAGAGCAGAAGGCCCGTCACCCGCAGGCGCTCGACGTGGACGCCGCCGCTTTGCGCGGATTCGTCGCCCAGAAGCAGCGCATTGAAATTCCAGGCGTTCCGGTAAGTGAGCACCGCGCAGACGGCGACGCAGACCAAGATGATGTAAAATTTATGCCAGCTGGCCTTGGAGAGACTGCCGAACATCCAGTAGACCAGCTCGGCCAGTTCCTCCGGTTTGCCGATATATTGCAAAAAAGACGTCGCCGCCTCGAAAACGTACATCATCGCCACTCCGAACAGGACGACGGTTTCGGCGGAAACTTTTTTCAGCTTCGAGAGAAAATATATCAGGAACGTGCAGACCACCGTAAAGATAAAGGAATTGCCGATGATCATCAGGTCGTAGCCGACGGCCGCCGGTAAAACCGCCAGCAGCACGTTCAGTTTGGTGATGATGCCCAGCCCGGCGCCAAAAGAGGCGGCGGCGGAGATGCCCAGCGTATAGGGCGAAGCGAGCGGATTGCGCAAAATCGTCTGCATCGTCAGCCCGGCGACCGCCAGCCCGGCGCCGCTCAGGAGCGCGCTCAAGACGCGCGGCACGCGCAAAGTCCAGATTATCTGGCGGCGGACGTCGGCGGCCGCCGGATCCGCCGCCGGCCCCGCCAGGAGCGCCCGCCAGCTCTCCGCCACCGTGTAGGAAGCCCCGCCCACGGAAAGCCCGAACACGCATAGAGCCCCCATAACCAGCAGCATGAGCAGGAGAAAGAGCAGATTTTTCCGCAGGTGCGCGGTATAGGCGCCGCCGATCCCGGCGGTATCGCTTTTTTCCGAATCGGGCGGGATCATTCCGTGTAGGTCCAGATCCCTTCCACTTTAGCGCCGCCGTACGCCAAATCATACCATTCCTGCTGGACCGCCGCCGGGTCGAGATCGGCGAACCGATCCGGGTACAGCTCTTTGGCCAGATAGCAGACACCGACGATATAACCGGGGCGGGAAAGGATATCGATGCCCGTCAGGAGGATCTTGTCCTCCCGGACGGCGGTCACGCCCTCAAGACCGGGGCGGGCCTTGAGGCTGGCGTAAAAAGCCTGGGCGTCCGCGGCGGAAGTCGCGTTGTAGCCAAGGGCAGTGGATTCGCAGAGGATAAAGTCGGGATTTTTTTCCGCGACCCACTCGGCGCTGACTTCCGTGTCGTCCGCCAGCGGGTTGTCCGCGAGATCGGCGGCGATATTGCGCCCGCCCGCCAGTTCCGCCTGCTGATAGAACTGCGATTCCGGGCTGCCGGTGTGGAAAGCGCCGGCGTGCATTTCAAAAAATACGGTCGGTCTTTCTTCCCAGGGCACGTCCGCCAGGCGTTCGTCGATCAGGTTTTGGTATTTGTCATAAAAATCGATCACGTTTTGGGCCGCGGCCTCGCGCTGGAAAACTTGGCCCAGCAGGCGGAAATCGTCGCGCATCCGGCTCGGCGTCCGCAGATCCAGGGCGATGAACTGAACACCAAATTCATCCAGATGATCGCTCTCGGAAACATAGCCGTGATGGCTGGTCGCGGAAAGCACGAGTTGGGGCCGGGTCTCCGCGAGGGCCTCATAGTTGATCTCCGCGTAAGTGGCGACCATCGGCGCCTCGGCGATCTCGGCGTAAAGCGAGTTCTGGAGCGC
>JAISEW010000090.1 GCA_031263945.1 Gracilibacteraceae bacterium
AGCCAGATTTGACCAAGGGGAACCCTACCCTTGGTTAAAGGACAAGAGACTGAAATTTGAAGCAGCCAACACAAGCTAATGGTTTTTAGGGGTAGATACTCTCCATGAAAATCCGTGATTTAGAAAAATAAAACCGCTTACAATAAACGGCCATGGCGCTTTTTTACAAGACATTTAAAATCGGCTGTTATACTCCTGCTCGGCCTTCTCTTAATAATTTTACAATTTCCTGTGTCGTTATATCTGCCGTTATATAAGGAATATCTTAAAACGGTGACTTTCCTTGCTTGTTTTCAATCCCTAAAGGGAGCAGTTTATACCTGTGCCCATCCTTATTGCTGATAATCACTTCATTTGTTAATGCCGCGTCAAAAACTTTTGTGGCGTTTTGGGTAAATTCGGAAACATCAAACACGAGCATCATCTTCATCCCCCTATAATATTAATACCAATTTCTTTGCCAATTCTGGCCATATTACCATCGAAAGTCAACAGTGGTAAATTCAATCTTACGGCAGCCTCTAAATAGCAAGCGTCATATGCATAAATTCTATAATCCCACGCGATTTCAATAGCTTTTTCAATATCTATCTCTATTGTTCTAATTGGCACTTGTTTAAAATATTGAAATGCATTTATCATTCGCTCTTTTTCTATTATTTTCTTTTTCATCATTTTTGTAAGACCATTTGCGATTTCATAACTTACCATGTTAGGAGAAATAATAACGGCATCTTTGGTCAATTGTATAACCAAATTCCTTTCAGGTTCCTTTACAATAACGGCCATAATTGCACTGGCGTCTACTATTATTTCCATAACATCATTTAATACCATCGTCTCATAAAATTCAATAATATTTTGTCCCGAAATGTTATCGTTACTGTTGGCAAGTTCCGGGGGGCCCCGGTCTGTCCCGTCATTCCAAAAAACTGCGCCGGGCATATTGATTTTCCGGGGCGCGCGCGCTATCATTGTCATTATAATAGTTTGAACGAATGATTGGAGGTATCCGGCAATGAAGCGAATATTGATCATTTGCGCCGCTGCGCTGCTCGTTCTGCTTGCGGCCTGCGCCGCCCAGCCCCCTGTTACTGACGCTCCCGCCGCCGGCGACGTTCCCGATGCCGATGTTACCGACGCTGTCGACGACGGAGCGCTGCCGGCGGCTGAATCAGCGGCGCGTCAGGTCGTAATGGATTTAGCGGCGGGTAATTTTGATGAGGTGACGGCCTCTTTCGATGAGACGATGGCGCAGTCGCTGACCGCCGGCCAGCTGCGGGAAGCGTGGGAGACCGCCGTCGCGCAATCGGGAGAATATTCTGAAATCACCTCCGCGGAGGCCGCCCTGCAGGACGGATACTACGTTTGTCTGGTCACGGCCCGGCATAGTGTCAACGGCGTCGTCTCCCGCGTGGTCTACGACAAGGATATGAAAATAGCGGGCTTGTTTTTCAGCTATTCGGAGAACGAAGGTGAAAGCGGACTGAGCGCCGGTGAGATAAGCGTGACTGTCGGCGCGGAATACCCGCTTAACGGCGTGCTGGCTCTGCCGCCCGGCGGCGAAAAAGTCCCCGCGGTCGTTCTCGTCCACGGTTCAGGCCCGAGCGACATGGATGAAAGCGCCTACGGCATAAAGGTTTTCCGGGATATTTCCGACTATCTCGCGGCTGACGGCGTCGCCGTCCTGCGCTACGACAAACGCACCTACGCTCACGCGGACAAACTCGCCGCCGCGGACATCACCGCGCGCGAGGAGACCATTGAGGACGCCATTCTGGCGGGACGCTTACTCGCGCAAAACGAGCGGATTGACGCCTCAAAGATCTTCGTCGTCGGGCACAGTTTCGGCGGTATGCTCGCGCCCCGCATCGTTGCGGAATCTGACGGTCTTTTCGCGGGAGCGGTGATCATGGCGGGCAGTCCCCGCAGTCTTCTGGATATCGTTTACGACCAAAATATGTATTTCATTTCGCTCGCCGACCCGTCCGAACGCGAGGCGCTGACGCGGCAAGTCGAGGACGCCAAACCCTATTACGGTATGCCCCAGGGATATATCGACGAGATGGACGCGCGCCCCGCCAGCGAATATCTGCTGGCGACCGACAAGCCGTTTTTGATCCTGCATGGCGGCAAAGATTTTCAGATCTCGCCGGACAAGGACTTCGAGGCGTACAAACAGCTCGTCGGCGATAAAAGCAATTTCGAGTTTCATTTATACGACAATTTGAACCACTTTTTTACCCTTTCTACCATGGAAAACCCGACGACCGACGACTACGCCGCGGGGACACATGTTGACGGCGCGCCGCTTGCGGACATGGCGGCCTGGCTCAAAGCACAAGGCGCTGATTGAAAAATTGGAAAAATCTGGGTGAAAATTTAACTGGAAGTCTTACCTTGACACGCAGGTTTACTTGTGATAGACTAAACCCGCAAATGCGTGGAAAGCAGGTGTGGCTGTGACTGATTACAGACTGGCGGAGCAGGAAGCCAAGTTCGCCGAATTGATATGGGACAGCGAGCCCGTCAACTCGACCGAGCTGGTCAAGCTGGCGGCGCGGGTGATGAGCTGGAAAAAATCCACGACGTATACGGTCCTGCGGCGGCTGTGCGAACGGGGCCTGTTCAAAAACGACGACGCGACGGTCACGGCGCTGGTCAGCCGCGACGAGTTCCAAGCCGGACGGAGCCGCCGCTATGTGGAGGACGCCTTTGGCGGGTCTTTACCGAGGTTTCTCGCCGCTTTTATCGGCGGCGGGCGCCTTTCTGACAGTCAGGCGGACGAACTGACGCGCCTGATCAACGAGCGCAAGGGTGAGGCGGATGATGGAACGTGAAAAATCGCCATAATAATAAATTATATCTCCACAGCGCCGCCGCCGCGAATATAGCGATCCCGAGATAAAAAAGATAGGTTTTGGCCTGCTTTTTCATTTTTCTTCCTCATCCTTCTCATAAATAAAGATTTCCTCAACGCTCATGCCGAAAAAACGGGCTATCTTGATCGCCAGGATGATCGAGGGATTATATCGGCCGTTTTCCAGCGAACCGATGGTTTGCCTTGATACTTCCAATCGCTCGGCAAGTTCCTCCTGCTTAACGCCTCTTTGTTTCCTGAGTTCTTCCAGCCGGTTTTTCACATCGTCACCTCACCGCTCAGCAATGACAAGCTTGCTTTCCTTTTTCATTATATCCGGAGCGGCGGCAAATGTCAAGCGAACTTAACCGAAGAAGAACGTATCGCGCACGCAAATAGATCTGTGCGCGAAGTTGAGGAACGGTTGGGAATCAAGTTCCGCCGTCCTAACCGCGGCGGCCCACCAGCTGCAGAGCGGAGCGCAGTTCTGACATCCGCAGCAGTTCCGCGAAAATGAGGAAGACCAACAGGCCGATCAAGCCGCTGCTGGCCAAAATCGCGCAGGAACCCAGCTTCCCCGTCCCCCACCACATTATGGCTATAGAACTCCACCGCCATACCGCCGCGCCCATCACCGCGGAAACGGCCAGGGTTTTTACGAGCGTGCCCAAAATGCGCCAGCCGTCCAGACCGCCCGTTTTTTGGCGCAGGATAAAAAACAGCAGCAGATCCTGGAGGATTATGCCCAAAGACGTGGCGAACGCCAGTCCGCCGTGGGCCAGCGGCCCGACGAGCAAAAACATGAGCGCGACCGTCGCCGCCATCGCGGCTGTGCCGACCAGCACGGGAAGCCAGGTGTTTTGCATGGCGTAAAATCCGCGCGGCAATATTTGCAAAACGGCCTGAGCGGTAATGCCCAATGCGAAAAAATAGAGCGGCGCCGCTGTGGCCTCCGTGTCCGCCGCCCCGAATTCCCCGTGTTCAAACAACAGGCGGATGAGCGGGAAACGCAAAATGATGAAAAAAACAGAGATCGGGATCGTTATGAAAGCGATGGTGCGGATCGCTTCCGACAGCGTGGCGACAAAATCCGCTCTCCGCCGGAGCGCCGCCTGCTCCGACAAAGTGGGCAGGACCGCGACCCCTATGGCGAGCGCGAAAATCCCGACCGGCAGCTGGAACAGGCGGTAAGAGTACCAGACGGCCGATACGCTTCCGGGCGGCAGACTTGAGGCCAGATTGGTGTTGACGACCACCTGCAGCTGATTCATGGCGTACATAATAATGATCGGCAGCGCGAGGGCCAGGATCCGGCGCACCCCCGGATGCCGCCAGTCGATAACGGGATGATAGGTCAGCCCGACCCGGCGCAGGAACGGAGCCTGGACGAGAAAATTCACCAGCGCGCCGAACACGACGCCGAAGGCGAACCCGGATATGCTCTCCGGTCGGCTCGAATCGGCGAACAATCCGCCGCAGACGATGATGCAGGCGTTATACAATACGGCCCCCACGGCGGAAGGCCAGAATATTTTATAGGAATTCAAAATACCCATGGCTATACCGCTGAAAGCCAGCAAAACGGGCTGCAGCAGCAGTATGCGGCAAAGCGTGACGGTCAGGGCCTGATTTTCCGGGGTAAAACCGGGCGCCTGCCAGGCCACAAAAGCCGGCACGGCGAAAATAGCGGCGATAACCAGAAGGCACAGGAGGATGAAACTCATGTTGACGATGGAACTGACGACGATCCAGCCCTCGTCCTCCCTTTTTTCGGCGATAAAAGAGGACAGCACCGGTATGAAAGCCGCGCTGAGAATGCCGCCCACCAGCAGCCAATAGACCAGATCCGGCAGGATGAACGCCGTATTATAGGCGTCGGTGGCGGCTGTTTTGCCAAAAAGCCCGGCCATCAGGGATTCGCGCACAAATCCCAGCAGACGGGACATGAGGTTGGCCGCCATCAAAAAGCCGGCGGCCCGCATGATTTTCTGCCCGTCAGACATCATATGCTCCCTCAGGCGCCGCCCGCGAAGCCCCGGCGCAATATTTCCGCCTCGGCCAGGCTCAGGCCGCGGCAGCCCGGTTCCGTCCCCGGCCTGACTCCCGGCCCGTGAAAATCGGAGCCTCCCGTGCGGATCAGCCCGAGTTCATCCGCCCAGCGCGTATATTTAGCGGTCTGGGCCTCGTCGTGATGAGGGTGGCGCGTTTCCAGCCCCCGCAAACCGCCGGGCGCCCAAGCGGCGATCTCCGCCGCGGTCAGATCCGCGTCGCCCGGATGAGCGATCACAGGGATCCCGCCCGCTTCCCGGATCCAGGCGACGGCATCCTCCGGCGTCAAAGGGTAACGCGGCACAAACGCCGGCGCTCCCTGCCCGAGCCAGTGCCGGAAGGCGTCGGCCACACTCGCGCCGTATCCCCCGCGGCAAAGCGCTTTGGCAATATGCGGGCGGCCGGGCGCCGCGCCGGCGGTTTCCCGCAGCACGTCTTCCGGTCGGAGCGCTATCCCCAGAGAGTTCAGTTTATCAACGATGCGCTGCATCCGCTCAAAGCGTTTAACGCGGACATCCGCCAGCCGCTCCGCCAAAAGCGGCGAAAAGACGGACGGCAGATAGCCCAGCACATGGATCTCCCGCCCGCGCCAAGAGGTATTTATTTCCAGTCCGGGCAAAAACTCGATCCCGGCGGCCGCCGCGGCCTCCTGTGCCTCCGGCAGCCCGCTTAAAGTATCGTGATCCGTTACGGCCAGCAGCCGCACCCCGCGGCCGGCGGCACAGCGAACCAGCTCCGCCGGGGTCAGCTCGCCGTCGGAAGCGATGGTATGCGTGTGCAGGTCCGCTTCATAGCAAACGCTGTATGGTTTCAATCTCCGCCGCCTTTCCTGTTTGCTCGTCCAAAGTCAGTAAAACAGCGTTAAATTGTCGTGTTTCCCCGCCGGCCACATCAAAACGCGCCGGCATTTGGCTGAGAAAACTATTGATGATGATCTCTTTTTTCACGCCGAGAACGGAGTCCGCCGGCCCCGTCATGCCGACGTCCGTGATATAAGCCGCGCCTTTGGGCAAGATCCGCGCGTCCGCCGTTTGCACATGGGTATGTGTGCCCAGTACGGCGCTGACTTTGCCGTCCATAAACCAGCCCATCGCCTGTTTTTCCGAGGTGGCCTCCGCGTGAAAATCCATGATGACCAGCGGCGTCTCCCGCCGCAGCCCAGCCGCCAGCTGCCCCGCCAGCGCGAACGGATTATCCAGCGGCGCCATAAAAACCCGCCCGGACAGGTTCAGGATCCCGACCTTGCGTCCCTGGCGCGTGACGACGCCCGTTCCTCGCCCCGGCGCCCCGGCCGGATAATTCGCCGGCCTGATCAGGCGCGGGTCGTCGTCTATAAAATCCAATATCTGGCGGTTATCCCAGACATGATTGCCCATCGTGATAAAATGGACGCCCGCGTCGTAGAGCTCAGCGGCGTTTTCCTTCGTCAGGCCGCGGCCGCCGGAAGCGTTTTCCGCGTTGGCGACGACGAGCGGGTCGTCATATTCCCGCCGCAGGGCGGGCAGAAGGTCGCGCACAGCCTGCCGGCCCGGCCGGCCGACGATATCGCCGATGAAGAGGAGCTTCATTTTGCGAAATCCACCGCGCGCGTTTCCCTGATCACCACGACTTTGATCTGCCCCGGATACTCCAGTTCCGATTCGATCTTTTTCGCTATATCATAAGCTATTTTCGGCGCCAGGATATCGTTGATCTTTTCCGTGTTGACGATCACGCGGATCTCCCGGCCGGCCTGGATAGCGTAAGATTTTTCCACTCCTTCGAACTGATCCGCGATCTCCTCCAGTTTTTGCAGCCGTTTAATATAGGACTCGAGCGTCTCCCGCCGCGCCCCCGGCCGGGCCGCCGATATGGCGTCCGCCGCCGAGACGATCACCGCCGTCAGCGTTTTTGGCTCCACGTCGCCGTGATGGCTTTCCACCGCGTAGATGGTTTCCGCCGGCTCCTTGTATTTGCGGCAGATGTCTACGCCCAGTTCGATATGGGTGCCTTCCGAATCGTGATCCACGGATTTGCCGATATCATGCAGCAGACCGGCCCGTTTGGCCGCCTGAACGTCCAGACCCAGTTCGGCCGCCATAAAACCCGACAACTGCGCCACTTCGATGGAATGGCGCAATACGTTCTGACCGTAGCTGGTGCGAAAACGCAGCCGCCCGAGCAGTTTGACTATTTCCGGGTGCAGGCCGTGCACGCCGGCCTCAAACATGGCCCGCTCCCCTTCTTCCCTGATGTTCTGATCGACTTCTTTTTTGGCCTTGGTCACCATCTCCTCGATGCGGGCCGGGTGGATCCGGCCGTCGATGATGAGTTTTTCCAAAGCCAGCCGGGCGATCTCCCGGCGGATCGGGTCAAAACCGGAAAGGATCACCGCTTCCGGCGTGTCGTCAATGATCAGGTCGATGCCGGTCAGCGTCTCCAGGGCGCGGATATTGCGGCCCTCCCGGCCGATGATCCGGCCTTTCATCTCGTCGTTCGGCAAAGTGACGACGGAAACCGTGGTCTCGGCCACATAGTCAGCCGCGCAGCGGTGGATGGCCTGAGAAATGATGTTTTTGGCCCGCTTTTCGCTTTCTTCCTTGGCCCGCGCTTCAAAATCCTTGATCCGTATGGCCGATTCGCGCGCCAGCTCCTCCTCGAGACTGCGCAAAAGGATCTGCTTGGCTTCCTCCGGCGTCAGGCCGGCCAAACGTATGAGTTCCGCTTTTTGCTGCGCCACCACGGCGTCGATTTCCTCGCTCTTTTTTTCCAGCTCGCTCTCGCGCCGCTGGATGTTATCTTCCTTGCGTTCCAGGGTCTCCGATTTTTTATCCAGAGTTTCATCCCGCTGCAATACCCGGCGCTCCATGCGCTGCAGCTCGCTCCGCCGTTCCTTTGTCTCCTTGTCCACTTCGCCGCGTATCCGCACGACTTCTTCTTTCGCCAGGACAACCGCTTCTCGTTTTTTCGTTTCCGCCGCGCTCTCCGCGCCTTTAATCAGCCGTTCCGCCTCTTTTTCCGCTGTGCCGATCACCTTTTCCGCCGTTTGCCTGCGGATGACCCAGCCAATAAATCCGCCGATAACAGCCGCGGCGAAAATGACGATAACTGTCAATAAATCTCCCACTCTACGGTTCCCCCTTTGTCAAATTTTAACAACAAAAAACAGCACCATGTTAGCACTGTTTTTCGCGCTGCAGGCGCGGTTCGGTTGTTTGCGTTATCAATAGATCTCAGTCTAATAAATTATGCGGATAAATATCCAAAGTCACACCCAAAATACTTTTCCCTATGGACGGTTCCGGCACGCGGGCGTAACATCGACACACTCTCATTTTCAATAAAATCTATCAGGCGATCTATAAATTATTGCTACAAAAAAACAGCTCTAAACATAACTATTCTAATGAAGCCGGCCCGCTTTGTCAAGAGGAAAGCGCATACTATTTTCCAAAAAAGTATATTAATTTTGACACAAGCCTTCTGCCAGTATAGAAACATCCCCAAATAGCCGTGTATCAAGGGATGTACGACGATTCGCCCGCCGCCCGCTCCACGTTTCATTTATGTAAATAATATGCTTTTCTGCTCTCGAATACCGCCTATATTAACCATGTTGTTAGCAAAATGTTAGCAAAATGTTAGCAAAATGTTAGCGCTATCCCCGGTCTGCATTCCCTTGAAAAACGGGGCATAACGCAAGAAGCCGCCGTTCTCAAAAAGAACGGCGGTTTCTTGCGTTATGGGGCTTTCAGCCCCATACATAGCAGCCTTTGGCAATCGGTCACAGGCGGCTGATTTTATGTGAAGGGAGATAAGCCATGAACCACATCAGAACCGGGCGAAGGGAGGGAGCGTCATGGAGGGCAAACAGTGCCGCGTTTACGCGGTTGTAAACCAAAAAGGCGGCGTGGGCAAGAGCGTCACCAGCACCAACCTCGGCATTGGCCTTGTCCGCCACGGGCGCAAAGTCCTGATAGCCGACCTCGACAGCCAGGCGTCACAAACCGTCTCACTCGGCTGGCCGCTGCCGGACGTACTGCCCTGCACAATCGCCACGCAACTTGGGAAAATCATTGAGAACAAGCCCTTTGACCCGCTTGAGGGCATATTGCGTCACGCCGAGGGCGTACACCTGCTGCCGTCGAGCATTGAACTGTCCGGCCTTGAAATGCGCATGGTAAACGCTT
>JAISEW010000117.1 GCA_031263945.1 Gracilibacteraceae bacterium
GCCTTAGCTTGCGTGGACATGGCGCGGGCGCGGGCAAAAGCGTTCCCGGCCGAGGAAACTACATAACGCGGCGGCAGATTATTCAGGGCATAGGCCCGGATGTCCGCGACGCAACGGGAACAGGTGCAAGAATCGTGTTTGGCCATACATTCAGTCAAATAAAAATCAACCAAGTCTTCAGAAACATTTTTGACATTATATGTTTTTTCCGGATTGCTATCCATACCAATCCTCCTTTGTTTCACGATTTTTTAAATTATACCATACATACGCCAATCTACGCAATAATAATCGCGGGTCTGGGTACACGACAAATTTGTGAGTAAATTTGTGGGTCGGTGAGCATGGATTCCGGCATAAAGCCGGAATGACGGGAGAATTTACTACGGGAGAATTCTCACCTGCAAATTTGTCGCACATCTTGACATCACGGTCTGAATGATGTAGACTGAAAATAGGTTTAATTGTATTAGACCTATGAAGAATTGTGACACTTAACTCCATAAACCGTCAGGCGGAAGCGAATTCACGGGCGATCCGGTCGTTTTCCCCCCGCCGGCGGTTTCGGCGTCCGCCGCAGGCTTGGATTTCCCGCGCGACGCTTTTGCAGCCCTCGCGCTGATATGGTGCGCCGGCGTTTTGTTCATGCTGCTTTACGGCGCTGTTTCCGCCTTTATTTTGCGAAAACGTCTGCGGACCGCCGTCCCGGTCGCGGGCGCGGACGCCTGGGCGGCGGCGGATCTGCAAACGCCGTTTATATTCGGGCTTTTCCGGCCGCGCGTCTATGTTCCGCCGGATCTGCCCGCAACGGATCTCGCCTGCGTACTCCGCCACGAACAGGCGCATATCCGCCGAGGGGACCATTGGGTGAAATTCGCGGCGTTTTGCGTCCTGGCCCTGCACTGGTTCAACCCGCTGGTGTGGCTGGCTTTCCGCTGTATGAGCGACGATATGGAGTTTTCCTGCGACGAGCGCGTACTCCGGGAAATGGGCGGCGGTTCTCAACAGGCATACGCGGCCTCGCTGCTGACGCTGGCGGCGGGCGGGCGTCCGGTTTTTTACCCGCCGGCTTTCGGCGAAGGGAATGTAAAAAGCAGGATCAAGCATGCATTGAATTACAAACTCCCCGGCAAGTGGGCGGCGGCGCTGGCGCTGGCCGCCGTCATCCTGCTTGTCGCCGGGCTGGCGGCGGATCGCGGCGAAATTAAAGTCAGTGAAGAATATTTCGGCGACGAGCATTATATAAATTCCTCGATGACGTTTTACCGTTACAATATGCCCATGGAAAATCTCGACCCGGGGGCGGAGAGGGATCCGGTCCAAGGCGATTTCAGCAACGGCGCCAGTTGCGGCAATGATAAAATGCACTGGGACATCCAGCAGTTCACCGCTTTACCGCCCGACACGCCGATCCGGTTGGAGATCGCGTTTACGGACGAACCTCCCCTAATCATGACAAAAACTCCCAGGGATTATATGCTGGCGCGCTGCCAGGCCTATAAAGCGGCCTCGGCGGAGGGCGGGATCGGTCTGGATGAGATCCATATCTCCCCGCATTCGATCACCATGGCCGGCTGGGGTTTTGACAACAAAACCGCTATAGAACTGGAATTGGCCAACGGGGAAACCATGTCCTTGGGTCGCGGAAAATTCGGGGTTTGCCATCTGGGACCCCAAGGGACGACTTTTTTCAGGGCCTTTTATACAAAGATAGATCCTGCGGGCTGCCGGGCGATAATCATTGACGGGACCAGAATCACCATAAAGGAGTGCGATTACTATCCCTTTGAGTTTAAGGTTTGAGGCGGATTTTCACTCCTTCGATGTTATGACCCGTAACAACAGGCCCTCACCGCTCACAAGCAGAAGTCCCGCCCAAATCAGGGCAAAGCATATGAGATGCGCCTGGGTGAACGGTTCGCCGTAAACGATAACGCCTATGAGCAAACTGATGGTCGGGCTCAGATATTGCGCGAATCCGATGGCGGAAAGCGGGGCGGCGTTGGCGGCCCGGGCAAAAAGCAGGAGCGGCAGCGCCGTGACCGCGCCGCCGCATATCAGGCCGGCGGCGGCGCCCCACGGCGGCCAGGGGCCGAGCGCCGTCAGGAAGACCCTCTCCGGGCGCGTAAAAGTATAGATGATGAAGATGACGGCCAGCGGCGCCACCAGGGCGGTTTCGACGGCCAGGGCCGGCACGGCCGGATAGCCGCCTTTTTTCTTGAGAGCGCCGTAGGTGGAGAATAAAACGGCCAAAGCGACCGATATCCAGGGAAAAGTCCCGAAATCGACGGCAAAATAGATCACGCCGGCGGCGGCCAGGCCGGCCGCGATTTTCTGCACCGGCGTCAGTTTTTCCCGAAACAGGATCACGCCCGCGAAAATGGATAAAAGCGGGTTGACATAGTAGCCGAGACTCGCCTCCACAATATGCGCGCTGTTTACCGCGTAAATATAAACTCCCCAGGTGGAAGCCACCAGCACTCCGGCGGCGCCGAGGAGCGTCAGGGCGCGGCGGTCATGAAAATAGGGGCGCGGATCCAAGCGGCGCGAGCAGGCGCAGATGAGGGCCATGAGGACAAAAGACCAGAACATGCGGTGCGCGAATATCTCGAAGGAAGAAACGAAAGAAAGCGCCTTCCAGTAAACCGGCAGCACGCCCCATATGGCGTAACAGACGACCGCGCAGATCAGTCCCTGCCGGGGCGACATTTGTTCCTGTTCCATATGCCTTTTTTACGCGGTCCCTGAGATCGGGGCCAGCAGCGTCAAATCACCCAAAACACCCAAAGTCTTCGCGCAGCGGGCGACGAGAGCCAGCCGCGCCGCGCGCAAGGACTCCTCCGGCGCCATGATCATCACGGCGTCAAACAAAGCGTCCGCCGGGGCCACGAGTTCGCGCGCCCGCCTGTAGGCGCCGTAAAAATCACAGGCCGCCGCCGCCGCCGTCACCGCCGGAGCGGCCGCCGCCAAAACGCCGAGCAGAGACCGTTCCGCCGGGTCGGTCAAAAGAGCGTCCGCGTCCGCCTTCGCGTCCGGCGCGGCCGGACCGCTCAAATTCAGGCAGCGCGTATAAGCGTTAACAAAAGCGGTGAAGCCGTCTTCCGCCCGCGCCCGCCCCAGCGCCGCCGCCCGCGCCGCCGCCGCGTAAGGGCGGCTCGCGCCGGCGGCCAGCACGCAATCCGCGATATCATAGCTCCAGCCGTTTTCGATGAGCAAAAATCTGAGCCGCTGGCGGAAAAATTCCCGCAGCGGTTCCGCGATTTCCGCCCACGGCGCGAGCGGATCGGCTTCCCGCGGAGACAGTCCTGCGTAAGCGGCGGCCAGAAGCGCGTCCAGATCAAGATCGGCGGGCTCCCGCAGCAGCGCCGCGGTGACGCCTAAAGCCTGCCGGCGCAAAGCGTAAGGATCCTGGGAGCCGGTCGGGATGAGTTTCAGGGCGAAACAGCCGGCGACGGCGTCCAGTTTGTCCGCGAGACTGACCGCGGCGCCCGGCCGGGAAGCGGGCAGCGCGTCGCCGTTGAACCGGGGCTGATAATGCTCACGGATACCCGCGCACACTTCTTCGTCCTCTCCGGCCGCCCGCGCGTAATACGCGCCCATGACGCCCTGGAGTTCCGGAAAATCATAAACCATGCGCGTAACAAGATCGGCTTTGGCCAAAAAAGCCGCCCGCTCCGCCATCTCCGCCTGCACGGGCGTCAGGGCGAGAGCCGGCGCCAGCAGGGCCGTCAGGCGGCGCAAACGCTGAACGCGGGCGCCGACCGAACCCAGGCGTTCGTGATAAGTAACGCGGTCCAAGTCCGGGACATAATCGGCGAGCGGTTTTTTCAGATCCTCATGATAATAAAACGCCGCGTCCGCCAGCCGCGCGCGCAGAACTTTTTCATTCCCGGCCCTTACCGTGTCCAGACCGCGGCTGTCGCCGTTGCGCACCGTGATAAAATACGGCAGCAACCCGCCTGCAGCCGCCCGGACGGGAAAATAGCGCTGATGCTCCCGCATGGGCGTCGTCACCACTTCCTCGGGCAGAGCCATGTATTCGGCCGGCACGCGGCCCCAGAGCGCGGTGGGATATTCTACCAAATCAGTCACTTCATCCAGCAAAGACTCCGTTATATCGGCGACAGCGCCCGGAGCCGCGGCCGCCGCCGCCCGCTCCGCCTGCCGCCTGATCTCCTCCCGCCGCCGCTCCCGGTCGGCCAGAACAAACCCGGAGGAGGCCAGGACCTTCGCATAATCGCCCGCCGCGGGGATACTCACCTCGCCGCCCAATACGCGGTGTCCGCGGGAAACGCGTCCCGCCGTCAGGCCGGCGTAGCGGAAAGGCACTATTTCCGCGCCGTAAAGGGCGACCAGCCAGCGCAGCGGGCGGGCGAAACGCGTGTCCGAATCGTCCCAGCGCATCGGTTTGGGAAAACGCAAACCGGCGATCAGTGCGGCGGAAAAATCGGGCAGCAGATCCGACGCCAGTGCCCCTGCCTGAAAACGCCGGGCAAAAACATAGGGGATATTTTTGAACTCCCGGATAAAGAGGTCTTCCGGCCTGACCTCCTGCCCGGCGGCAAAACCGAGCGCCGCCTTCGTCGGCCGGCCTTCTTCGTCGTAAGCCGCCTTTCGCGCCGGTCCGCGCACTTCCTCCCGCGTGTCCGCCTGCCGTTCCGCCAGACCGGACACGAGCAGGGCCAGACGGCGCGGCGTGACGTAAACAGTCAAATCTGTAAAATCAAGGCGCAGTTCCGTCAATTGCCGGAGCGCGTTCTCCCGCAGCTGCCGCGCGGCGTCCGGCGCGAATTTCGCCGGCATTTCCTCCATGCCCGCTTCCAGTAAAAAATCCCGGTTCATAATTCAGGCTCCTTGGTCAAAAGCGGGAAGCCCAGGCTTTCCCGTTTTTCAACATATGTCTGGGCGCACAGGCGAGCCAGGCGGCGGACCCGGCCGATATAACCGGTTCGCTCCGTCACGCTGATAGCGCCGCGCGCTTCCAGAAGATTGAAAACATGGGAGCATTTGAGTACATAATCATAGGCCGGGAGGACGAGCCGCGCCTCCGCCACGCGCACGGCTTCCGCCTCATACATCTCAAACCACGTTCTGAGAGCGCCGGCGTCCGACAGTTCAAAATTATAGCGTGAATACTCGATCTCGTTTTCCAGGTATATATCGCCATAACGCGCGCCTCCGGCCCATTCCAAGTCAAAAACGCTGTCTCGGCCCTGGATATAGGTGGCCAGCCGTTCCAGCCCGTAAGTGATCTCCACGCTCACGGGCCGGCAGTCCAAACCGCCGCACTGCTGGAAATACGTGAATTGGGTGATCTCCATGCCGTCCAGCCAGACCTCCCAGCCAAGGCCCCAGGCGCCGAGCGTCGGCGATTCCCAGTTGTCCTCGACAAAACGGATATCGTGCTCCGCCGCGGCGATACCGAGGTGTTCCAGACTCCGGAGATACAGTTCCTGCACGTCGGCGGGGGCCGGTTTCATTATTACCTGATATTGGAAATAATGCTGCAGCCGGTTGGGATTTTCGCCGTAGCGTCCGTCCGTCGGCCGGCGCGACGGCTCGACATAGGCCGCTTTCCAGGGCTCCGGCCCCAAAACCCGTAAAAAAGTGGCCGGGTTCATTGTACCGGCCCCTTTTTCCATATCGTAGGGCTGCGCGATAATGCAGCCCTCATTTCCCCAAAAATTCTGCAAAGAGAGTATCAGCTGCTGAAAATTCATCTCTGTTCTGTCCCCGCCGGTTACAGGCGCGCGTCCACTTCAGCGGCAAAAGCCTCGATGGCGCCGTCGTCGATAAGTTTTTGCAGGGCCTCGTTGATTTTAGCCACGAATTCCTCGTTGCCTTTCGCCACGCAGATGGCGTAGGATTCCAGCTCAAAGGCCGGATCGTCGTCAATGGCGCTGAGATCGGCAAAACCGGCGATCAGTTTATGCGCGGTGGGCGAATCGATCACGACGGCGTCGATACGGCCGTTGTTCAAATCCATGACGGCGTCCACGCCTTTTTTATAATGCTGCAGATCGATGCCGCCGATGGCGCTCAAGGCGATGTCGCCAGTGAAACCGGTGATGATGCCGACTTTCTTGCCTTGCAGGTCGTCAACGCCCGCGATGTCCGAGCCGCTCGGCACGATGATGGACTGCACGGCTACCCAGTAAGGGACGGAAAAATCGACGTTGGTGAGGCGTTCTTCCGTGACGGTCATGCCGGCGATGCCGATGTTCGCTTTACCGGAGACAATAGCGGGGATGATGGCGTCAAAGTCCATATTGGAAATTTCCACTTCCAGGCCCAGCTCCGCCGCCAGAGCCTGGACCAGCATGATGTCGACGCCGTCGTATTCGCCCAGCGCGCCGCCGCCCTGCTCGGTGATGAATTCAAAGGGCGGAAATTCCGCGTTCGTGGCCACGATGAGTTTTTCCGGGAGGGCGGACGGACCGTCCGGCTCGCCCGAATCACCCGCCGGTTCGGCGTCCGCCGGCTGTTCCGCCGGAGGACTGGCTGGCGGGGCGGCCGCCGGGGCGCCGCAAGCCGCGGTCAGCAGGAGCAGGAGCAGGAAAGCGGTGATCAGAGTACATTTGGCAGTTGAAAGCTTTCTTTTCATGATTTTTCTCCCTTTTTTGTTAATTTTTATAAACAAGCCGCGATCAAAGCACATGCGTCACGCGGCGCAGGAACAGTTTTGTCCGCTCCCGCTCCGGCTGGGCAAAAAACTCGTGCGGCGTGTTTTCCTCAATAACGGCGCCCTCGTCCATAAAAAGAACGCGGGAGGCCACTTCGCGGGCGAAAGCCATCTCGTGGGTCACGACCATCATCGTCATTCCTTCTTCGGCCAGATCGCGCATGACGCGCAGCACCTCGCCCACCATTTCCGGGTCGAGCGCGGAAGTAGGCTCGTCAAAAAGCATGATCTCCGGTTCCATCGCCAAAGCCCGCACGATGGCGATCCGCTGTTTCTGCCCGCCCGACAGCTGCCCGGGAAACGAGGCGGCTTTGTCTTCCAGATTCACTTTGCGCAGCAGGGCGCAGGCGGCTTTTTCCGCGGCGGCTCTCGTCTTTTTCTTCAGGCGCACGGGCGCGAGGACGATATTATCCATTACGCTCAGATGCGGAAAAAGATTGAATTGCTGAAAAACCATGCCCATCTTCTGCCGGATACGGTCAACGTCAGCGCCGGCGGCGGTGATTTCCTCGCCGTCCACAAAGATCTGACCGGCGCTTGGCCGCTCCAGCAGATTGAGACAGCGGAGCAGCGTGCTTTTGCCGGAGCCGGACGGCCCGATGACGACGATCTTTTCCCCCGCCCCGATCGCCAAATCGACGCCTTTCAGGACTTCGAGCCGGCCAAAGGATTTGCGCAGCCCATGTACTTTTATCATACTACCGTCCCGCGCGCGCTGAATACTCAGTAACGGCAAAATTGTAGCATATAAACGCCGCCGCGTCAATGAGGGGCGAAAAACGGGGCTGGGTCTATAATCTCGGATCGACCGGCTCGCTTTCCATGGCCAGCACGCCGAACACGCACTCATGCACGCGGTAAAGCGGCTCATGGCGCGCGAAACGCTCCAGCGACTCGACGCCGAGGGCAAACTCGTTTAACGCCAGATTGCGTTTCTTGGCCAGAGAGCGCTTTTTCAGTCTCGCCAAATTATCCGCCAGCATGTATTCGGGTCCGTAGATAATGCGCAGATACTCGCGCCCGCGGCATTTTACGGCGGGCTGCAGCAATTCGGAGCCCTTGGAAGCGATAAAATCATACGGTTTGACCACCATGCCCTCGCCGCCGGCGGCGGTCAAATCTTCCCACCATTTCACTCCGGCCGCGACACTGTTTTCATCGAGTAAGTCGATCAACATATGATCGGTCGCCATAAATATCGGATCGGTCCCCGTGATATATTTAGTAATTATTTCCATGTGACGGAGGTGGTTTTCGCCGCACCAGGCCCCGCCTTCCGCGGCGAGGATATGAAAAGGCGCGATCCGGTAGTCGTCCAGGCTCTTTACATCCCAGCAATAGCGGCGATAGGCCTCTGTGTACAGGTCAAGCGCCTCGGCCCGCTCGCCGCACCGTTGCAGCAGCGCGTCCAGATCCTGCTTTTGCGCGTCAGCTGAATGACCCAGCGCGGCGGCGGCTTTATTTATCGCATCCGTCGCGGACGCCAGCCCTCTCCGTCCGGCCAGCCCCACGGGCGCGTATTGTTCTTCCAGCAGTTTTTGCGCTTTGGCTGACCACGGCATGAGTTCAGTGTCCAGACAGACCCAGTCGGTATGGAGATCCCGCCAAAAGCCCGAGGCGGTCAGCGCCGCCCGGAGGCGCTCCAGCAGCGCGCTCTCCGTCACGTCGTCCTCGAAAAAACGCCGCCCGGTCCGGGTATAAATGATCCCGGCCGCGCCGCCGTCCGCCTGAAAACGGCGAATGGCGGTCTCCTCGTCCCGGCACAGCACGATCACCGCCCGCGAACCCATATGTTTTTGCTCGCATACGACCCGGCCCACGCCGCGCGTCTTGTAATAATCAAAGGCTTCGGTCGGGTATTCCAAATAATCCGGGAGCTTGCTCGTTTCACAAGGCGACATGGTGGGCGGCAGATAAATAAGCCAGTGAGGGTCGGCGGCGAAACGGCTCATCACCTCCAGCGCGGCGGCGGAGTTTTCCGGATCGATCTTTACGCTGCGGCGCAGGCGGGTGGCGAGGTATCTGCGCTCCAGCACGTCGGCGACGGTCAATATATCGTCGTCCGGGAGCGGTTTGCCGGGAAAAGGTTTGGCCGGCGGGTAATATTCCCGCGCCGCGCCGACCTGGACAATTTCTTTTTCCGGATAGCGGAAAGCCGTCAATTTCCCGCCGAACACGCATCCCGTGTCGATGCAGAAAGTGTTGTTGATCGCCTCCACGTCAGGCGTCGGCGTATGACCGTAGACCACCGCCGCCTTGCCGCGGTACTCGTTTGCCCAGGGCAGGCGGACGGGCAGCCCGTATTCGTCGGTTTCACCCGTGGTGTCGCCGTACAGGCAAAACTCACGGACGCGTCCGCTGGCCCGCCCCTGATACTTCTCTTTCAGCCCCGCGTGCGCGGCGACCAGTTTGCCGCCGTCCAGCACATAATGGCTGATCAGAGAGTCCAAAAATGTTTTGACGTCCGCGATAAACTCCCCGTTTTGAGTTTCCAGCTGCGCTATGGTTTTATCCAGCCCGTGCGTCAGCTGCCCGCCGGCGCCGCGCAGTTTTCTAAGCAGCTTAACATCATGGTTGCCGGCGACGCAATAGGCGGCGCCCGATCGGGTCATATTCATCACCAGCCGCAGCACGGCGACATTCTCCGGCCCTCTGTCGCAAAGATCGCCGAGGAATATCGCTTTGCGCCCCTCCGGCGGCACGGCGGCGCAGTCCTCCCGGTTGACCTCATACCCCAGCTTATCAAGCAAAGCGCACAATTCGTCGTAACAGCCGTGGATATCACCGATCATGTCAAACGGGCCCGTTTCGTCTTTTTTGTTGTTCCATAACGGTTTGCGGACTATTTCCACGGAATCGATCTCTTCCTCGGTTTTCAGCACATACACACAGCGGAATCCTTCTTTTGCCAAATGCTTAAGGGAGCGGCGCAATTGCTCGCTCTGCCGCGTGACGACATGCCCGCCGAAATTCCGGTCAGAGCGTTTTTCATTGCGTTCCCGGCACGTCTGCGCCGGCAGGTCCAGTACGATTGCCGCCGCCTGGCAATTCTGCTCTTTCGCGAGACGCAGGACGGAGGCGCGGGCTTCCTTTTGCACGTTAGTCGCGTCGATAACGGTCAAAAAACCCAGTTCCAGACGCTTGGCCGCGACGTAATACAGCGTTTCAAACGCCTGCGCGCTCACCTTCTGATTATTTTCGTCGTCGGAAATGAGGGCGCGGAAATAATCGGAGGATAAAACCTCCGTCTGTTTGAAATACCGCCGGGCAAAGGCGGACTTGCCGCTGCCCGACGCGCCGACCAAAGCGACCACGGCGATTTCCGGGATCTCTATCCGCATAATGTAAATACCCCCATCTGTGTCGGCGCCCCGAGTTTTTCGTCCGCGTCGCCTATATCGGAAAACCGGACCGCGTAACCGTGCCGCGCGGCGACCGCGTCCGCCCACGCCCGGAATTCCGCCCGGGTATATTCAAACCTGTGGTCAGAGTGGCGCAGGGAGAGGGCCTTTAAATTTTCGTAATTTTCATTATATTCAAAATTAGGGGTCGTCAGCACCACCACCGGCGGTTTGGCGAACTCAAACAGCACGCGCTCAAAAGCGGCGAGACGCGCCATATCCAAATGCTCGACGACTTCTATCACGCAGGCCGCGTCATACCCCGAAAATCTCGCGTCTTTGTAAGTAAGCGACCCCTGAAACAGGCGCACCCGTTCGCGCATGGCGTCGCCGGCGCGTTCCAGATTCAGCTTTTTCGCGGCCCGCTCAAGGGCGGCGCAGGAAACGTCAGCGCCGGCAATATGTGTGAACTGCCGTTCTTTGATGAGAAGACGCAGCAGATTGCCCTCTCCGCAGCCGATATCGATCACGCGTCTCGCGCCGTGGTTTTTCAGGGCGGCGATCACGCTGCCCAGACGCCGCGTGTTCAAGTCCATCTTTTTGTCGGGTTTTTCTTCCGCTTCTTCCGGCTCGGCAGTCAGCGTTTCGCCGTCAGCGGCGCCCGCGTCCGCCAGACGCTCGAAGGCCATATTGACCAGAGCGCGGCGGCGGTTCAGGTATCTTCCGGTGATATACGTTTTTTCCGGGTGACCGGCCAGCCAGTCCTCGCCTATGCGCAGCAATTTTTCCACTTCATCCGCGCCCACCCAGTAATGTTTTTGCCTGTCAAACACCGGGATCAGCACATAGAGATGTTTCAGCAGATCGCGCAGGCGGACCTGGCCGCGGATCGTCAGGTTCACATATTTGCTTTCGCCCCAGCCGGGAAAATTCTCGTCGGCCATGAAAGTTTCATAGCTGACCGCGTACCCCAGCGGCTCAAAAACACTGCGCAGTTTTTCCTGCTCGCCCCGACAGGGCAGCATGACGACGGCCGCCGTCAAATCCAGCGGGGAATCAGACAGGGCCTGACGCGAGTCCGCGCGCCCGGTCATGGCCGTGCCGAATACTTTGGCGATCGCCGTACTCATAAAAGACGACGATACATACGGACGGTCGTTGACATAATCAAACAGGCCGCCGCCTGACGCTCCCGCCTTGCCCCGGGCCAGATCGAGGGGATCTATATCCAGCAGCAGCGCCGCCGTAGTGCGCTCATCCGATACTTCCGGGTAAAAGACATAGGCTTTTCCGTGATTCAGTTCAAATATCTGCGGGCGGTGAGGGTTTTTATATAAAAGATAGCCCAGGTCAGTCGTGTTCCGCCCCGTATAGGTTATGGTCAAAAGCATAAGCGCGTCCTTTTCACTGCGTTCTTCCCTC